>JBEPUM010000001.1:0-90807 GCA_041691515.1 Pseudomonadota bacterium
AATGTCGTGGATGGCATGGTGACGCTTGATAACGCGCCGGGGCTCGGGATCGAGCCCGATTTGTCTTCGATTGAACAATACCGAACGGTTTGAGCCAGCGAACATTGCAGATGGCAGCGCAGGGGTACGACTACATCATCGTGGGCGCCGGATCGGCGGGGTGCGTCGTTGCAAACAGGTTATCCGCCGACCCATCATGTCGCGTGCTGTTGCTGGAGGCCGGTGGGGCCGATCGGAATTTCTGGCTGAAACTTCCGGTCGGTTACTACCGTACAATTTACGACGAGCGTTTTTCTCGTCTGTTCAAGACCGAACCGGGTGAGGCTATCGGAGGCCGTTCGATCGTCTGGCCGCGAGGGCGCGTTGTCGGAGGATCGTCCTCGATCAACGGCCTGATCTTCATTCGTGGCCAGCACGAGGATTTCGATGACTGGGATCGCCTCGGCGCTAAAGGCTGGAGCTATCGAGAATTGCTGCCGTACTTCCGCCGCTACGAACGTTATCGTGGTGGTGAGAGCCAGTATCACGGCGGTTTTGGCGAATTCGATGTCTCGGATCTTCGCAACAACAACCCGGCTTCCGCGGCATGGATTGAGGCCGGCGTCGAGTTCGGATTGCCGCGCAACCCGGATTTCAACGGCGAGACGACGTATGGCGTCGGAGCCTATCAACTCGGAATCGGCCGGCGCTGGCGTACCAGTTCAGCCTCGGCGTTTCTGAGACCCGCAGCGGCGCGCCGGAACCTGACGATCATCACAGGCGCACAGGTCTGCAAGGTGACGTTCAAGGGGAGGGTTGCATCGGGCGTCGAGTGGATTAGCAACGGGCAAGCCGTCAGCGCGACCGCGGACCGCGAAGTCATCTTGTCGGCCGGTGCGCTGCAATCGCCGCAGCTACTGCAACTCTCGGGTATCGGCCCGGCTGGTCTGCTGCGCGGACTGGGCATTCCTGTCATCGCTGAATCCGCGGAGGTTGGGCACAATCTCCAGGATCATTATCAGGCCCGGCTGATTGTGCGGTTGAAAGATCGCATATCGCTCAACGATCAGGTTCGTAATCCGGTCGAGCTTGCGAAAATGGGTTTGCAGTGGCTGCTCGCGGGTACCGGCCCGCTGACGGTGGGCGCAGGGCAGGTGGGCGGTGCGGCCTGCACGGAGTTTGCAAGTGACGGACGTCCCGACGTTCAGTTCAACGTCATGCCGCTGTCGGTGGACAAACCCGGTGATCCCCTGCACAGCTATTCCGGCTTCACCGCTTCCGCCTGGCAGTGTCATGGCCAATCGCGCGGGCAACTCACGATACGATCAACCGATCCATTTGAGCAGCCGCGTATCGATCCGAATTATTTTGCCGAGGACATCGACCGCAAGACGCTCGTTGCCGGGTTGAAGATCTTGCGCGAGATTTTCCAGCAGCGCTCATTCCGTAACCTCTGGGATGCCGAGATCGTGCCTGGCGAGGCGGTCAATACCGACACTGGTCTGTGGGATTTTGCGCGCAATACGGGCGGCACTGTGTTTCACTGCGTCGGCACCTGCCGGATGGGCAGTGACGATAGCAGTGTCTTGGATCCGCAACTGCGGGTGAGGGGCGTCGACAGGCTGAGAGTGATCGATGCGTCGGTGATGCCGAAAATCACGTCAGCGAATACAAATGCGACCAGCCTGATGATTGGCGAACGAGGTGCTGCCCTTGTCATGTCGTAGTGGAGCGGATCTGCGAGTAGCCCTTTGATTCCAGCTTTCGCAAAGGCACTCGCTGGAACGAGATGCAAATGTTAAAGCCAGACCATTAGGTCGGAGAACGCGGGATGGATTTGATCTCGGACAGTCACGTCCCCAAATATGCCCAGATCGCCGACATTTTCCGGCAACGGATTGCTCGCGGTGTCTGGAGCCAGGGTTACAGATTGCCGGCGAATGAACTGCTCGCAGCCGAATTCGGCGTCTCCCGGGTCACCATCCGGCAGGCGGTGGAGTTGCTTTCGCAGGATGGCATTATCGCAGCCCAGCAAGGCCGCGGTACTTTCGTTATCGGGACGCTGAAGCAGGACCGATGGTTGAAGGTCGAAACCACACTTTCCGACCTCGCCGAGGTCTATCGCGACACTTCGCCGGAAATTATCAACATTTCGGAGAGCCGGACCGACGCTCCGCTGTTTCCGGAAGATGGCAAGCCGGCCGCGAAGTATGTCTTCATGCGCCGCCTGCATTCGCGCGCCAAGCAGCCTTACTGCCTGATCTCGATTTATCTCGATGAAAAAGTCTTTCGCAGGTTTCCCAAACGTTTTCGCAACGAGACGGTGATTCCGATCCTGAAGGACATGCGCGATCCCGCGATCAGCAGCGCGCGTCAAACGCTGACAATCGGTACCGCGGACCTGGAGGCCGCGAAGCTGCTGCAGATCCCGTTGAATTCGCCGGTCGCCGAGGTGCGGCGTGTCTTCACAACACCCGATCGAACGGTCGTCTACCTCGGTGAAGTGACCTATCGCGGCGATTTCATCCGCATCGATATGGATTTACGTCCCTGAAAATTGGTGCCCGTTGCTATGTAGCGCTTGCGTCTTTGGTTTCGCGCAGCTTCTGGACCAGCGCCTCGATCTGATCGAGATCGCGCAAATGGAGATACAAATCACGTTGGGAGAACGGGATTTGAATACCTTCCTTGCGGAACCGCTTGAGAATTTCCAGCCGCACCTCGTTGGCGGCGCCGGCATCGACGCCGATATGAGCGACGTGAAAGAACACCGTGAACTCCAGCGCGTCGGCACCAAAGTTGCCGAGAATGGCAAAGGGCTCCGGTGATTTCAGAGCGCGCTGATTTTGCGCAACGATGTCGAGGAGGATTGCGATCACCTTGTCCGGGTCGGCGTCGTAGGACGTGCCGACCATCACCGACAAGCGGGCTGAATAGCTGCCGTGCATCCAGTTGACGACTTGTCCGCTGATCAGATCCGCATTGGGCACGATGACGGAAAGGTTGTCGTATGTCGCGATTTCGGTGGCACGCACATTGATGCGCTTCACCACGCCCATGCGGCTGCCGACCTCGATGCGGTCTCCAACCTTAATCGGGCGCTCCACAAGAAGAATGAGGCCCGAAACGAAGTTGTTGATGATTGACTGCAAGCCAAAGCCGATACCGACCGACAACGCGCCGGCGACGATGGCGACATTCTGCAGGTTGAGACCGACATAGGATAATCCGACGAGAGCGGCCAGAATGACGCCGATATAGCCTGCGCCTGTGGCGATTGAGCTGCGGACGCCAACATCAAGATTGGTTTCTGGCAGGAAATGCTCCTCAAGCCATCGCTGAAGCGCACGCGTTGCCACCACGCCGATGATGAGAACGACAATCGCGCCAAGTATCGCGGACGGCGAAAAGGTGATGTTGCCGATCGTAAAGCTAAAAAATGCCGACGACATCGAGCCGACCACATCGCCGGAATGGATTCCCCACGTCGTCATAACCGTGAAAGCGGCAAATCCGATCAGAGAGAGCTGCACGAGGCCGCCAAGCACCGCTGCTATCTGGCGTACCGCGGCACTTCCAAGCCCTGCGGTCTGTCGCAGGAAGCGGCCAATCGCGCCATGAAACGCAAAAGTTGCGGTTATCAGAGCCGCGGCGAACTGGCTTAGCAGGACGTAGGTCATCAGCACCGCCACCAGCACGACCATTTCGCCCGACAGAAACCGGCCAAACGCGACGTATCCTCCAAGCGGACCGATAATTGTGGCAGCGGCCATCACCCATCCAACCGGAACCATCAGACGCCAGGCAGACGTCTTTCCAGCGGAAGCGGCGGCAGTTTCGTCGTCGGCTTCTGTGCCCGCCGCAACGCGCAGCGCACCCATGAAGAGGAGTGCCTTTGCAAGGGCAACTACACCTTGGCTCGCAATTGAAAGTTCGGCGGGTGCCGCGATAGCAAGATTCGTTGCGTCCAGAACGATGCCAAACCCGATGACCACAGCAAGCAGGACTGAGAAGGGCACCATGCCTTCGGCAGCGTCATCGTCCAGTTCGATCAGGCGCCACGTCGGGCGCCCTGGCGCAAGTACCGCAACCGTGAGGCGGACAAAAAAGAACCCAAAGGTGATGCCGAAGAAGAGCGCACGAACGATAGGCTCTACATTATCGGGCAGGACCCCCAAGGACATCAGCGCTTGGTAAAGCACGAGCAGCGCGATTCCTGTGACCGCGGTGCCCGCAAGAACGATGGTCGCAGCAGAACCGGTCTTCCTCAGCGGACTAGGATTAACGACTTGGGGATCTCGTGTTGTCCAGCGCGACCACCAACTTCGCCCGGGTGACAAGAAGAATCCGAGCAGCACGATAGCTGCGATGAAGAAGCCAGACGCTGCGCGAAGAGGTTGCGAAACCAGAACTCCGCTCCAATCGGAGAGAAGGTCGATCAAACGGCCGGCAGCAGAAGGAACTGCGGTTGCGACCGCGACCCAGAACGTTGGATTGATTAGACTTGCGGAGCGCTGAAGGACGGAATCGGTAAATATTGTACGACGCCGATCGGAAATCGTATCGAGCGATTGCTGAGCCCGCACGGTGATCAGCTTGGCCTGTTGAATGATGCTTTGCCTGGCGGCAATTTCAGCCACCAGTTTGGCGCGCTCGAGCTTGACGTCGTTGGATTGGGGAACGGTGGCTTTTGGATTTGGCGCCAGTTCGGCGGCCCGCGCGGTTGCCGCATCGAGCCGGGGCGTGATCCCCGAGATCAGATTGCGCGCACTGCTCAAAGTAGCTGTGGCGCTATCCCGGAGATCATTCAACGTCGCGTCATCGATCGCGCGGGTATGTAGCGCTGCTTCGGTCTGATCCAGCGTTTGCTTCCATTCATCGAGCTTGGATTGCGCTCGGGGAAGCTGCGGCGTTGCTACGGTGGGAAGATCTTCCACGGGACCAGGCGCAGGAGTTGTAGCCGCGGGGCTTGCCGTCTTGGTATCCGCGGGCGCGGTCGTGGCGGCGTGCAACAACGGCGCGCTCGCCAAAAAGACAACAAAGAAAGCCGCCGCGCGATTTACTTTCATGGCTTTGCTGTCCATTGAAACATTACGGGAATTGAGGATGCAGCCTTGCCAGCCGATGCCGGTCGTGGCGATGTCCGCTGCGGCAAGCGCGCTAACGTTGATTCTGCGGAATCATATGCAGAATCTTGCCTATTGTATGTATCTCACTTCAGCCGCCACGAAAATTGGGCCGAGCCAGGACATGGCAGGTTTGTCGCATTGGTCTGATCGATCGTCTCAACAAGCTCCACCATTCGCATTCTTCGCAACCGAATGGGGCGGTATTTTGCAACAGTTATGGCGCCGAGGCTCGATGGTCCGCGAGGCGGCCCCCCATTTTTCGTTGACGCCGCCTTTTGATGGCCGGGATGTGACGAGGATCTGAACCCGGCGGGTCAGGCGAGTTTCGTCAGCCCGGTCGGCGGCCCGTCGACGCCGGTCCATCCGCCGTCAACAAACAGCGTGCTGCCGCTGACATAGCTCGCAGCATCAGAGGCCAGATAGGCGACAGCAGTCGCCACTTCGTCGGCGCTGCTCCAGCGATTGAAGACGGTGTGTCCGGCATAGAGATTGTAAATGTCAGGCCGCTGCTTGAAAGGTTCGGTCAGGTTGGTCTCAGCGATGCTCGGTGCGATGGCGTTGACGCGCACACCGGAGCGGCCAACCTCCGAGGCGAAGCCTTTCACGAGCAGGCCGATCGCGGCCTTGGTCGATCCATAGACCGCAAGGCCTGGTTCGATAGTTACGGCGCGCACTGACGAGCAGGCGATCAGGCTGCCGGATTTCTGCTTCACCATGATCCCGCCGAAGGCCTGGAAAAACCACACCGTTCCCTTGACGTTAAGGGTGAGGACGCGGTCGAGGTCCTCATCGGTGTAGTCTAAGATCGTCTTGCGAATGTTCAGTCCCGGTGTGGTGACGGCGATGTCGACCCGGGAAAGCAACTTTGCTGCGGTGTCCGCGAGCGCCATAACGTCGGCCTTGTTCGCGGCATCGCATGCGGCGCTCTCCGCGCTTCCGCCGGTTTCTCGAATGCCGGATGCTGTTGCTTCGGCTCCGTCCTTGGTGCGATCCGCGCATAACACGCGCGCGCCGAGCGAAGCCAACGCCTCCGCCGACGATTTGCCGATTCCCGCCGCTGCTCCGAGCACGACCGCGGTCTTGCCGGTGAGATCGAACAGTTTGCGATAATCCGTCATGACGACGTTCCTTTCCGCGACGCTTCTGCTGCGGGTTTGTTTGCAGCCGCATCA
This sequence comes from Pseudomonadota bacterium, assembly GCA_041691515.1. Classification (GTDB taxonomy): domain Bacteria; phylum Pseudomonadota; class Alphaproteobacteria; order Rhizobiales; family Xanthobacteraceae; genus Nitrobacter. Next base: position 6,281 of record JBEPUM010000001.1, read on the forward strand.
AATGAGTGAGGCGTATCCGCCGCCGCTTGATTTGTCCGGACAAGTCGTATACTAATATATTAGTTGTTGCGAGAGCAATTAAATGCCTGCACGGGCTAAGAAAAATCCAGAAGGGGGAGGCGTGACGGCGCTGCGCCGCGCTGGTCGTTCACGCGCCGCTACCGCCTCGGGGCGGATTTATGCCGAACTTCGGGCTGAGCTGATTTCGCTGCGGCGGAAGCCGGGTGAGGTGCTTTCGGAAGCAGAGATTGCGCTGTCCCATGGGGTCAGCCGCACGCCGGTGCGCGAGGCGATCCTGAAACTGGCTGACGATGGCCTCGTCGATATCTTCCCACAGTCCGGCATCCTGGTGTCGCGCATTCCGCTCGCGGCACTCCCAGAGGCGATCATCGTACGCAAGGCGCTCGAGGAAACCACCGCACGGCTCGCCGCCGAACGCGCCACCACCAGTCAGATACTGGCGCTGCACTCCATCGTTGAGCGGCAGCGCGAAGCGGATGTCGCGAAAGATAGCGACGCGTTTCATCAAGCCGATGAACTTTTTCACGCCATGATCGCTGAGGTCGCGCGTCATCCTGGAATCTGGACCTTGATTCAGCAGGTCAAGCTGCACGTGGACCGCTATCGCCGGTTGACCCTTCCGCAGGAAGGCCGCATCGCGCGTGCGATCAAGGAGCATGAAGCCGTGCTGTCCGGAATCGAAGCACGCGATCCGGCGCAGGCGCAGACCGCGATGGAGGCGCATCTTGAGCGACTATTGCGCGACATCTCCGTCACGCAAACCATCAACCCGGAGTTTTTTGACACCTAACTTGCAAGAAGAATGCGGCCGGCAACGGGCTGCACGAAGCGGGAGAATGAAATGGATCAAGGCAAGATAATCGCAACTACCGACTGTTCCGTCTGGTGACGCGGGTGGGTGATGCGGAGCTCATGTTGAAGGCCGATGTTCCGGGGCATTCAGCAGTGCCGTCGAGAAGCGGCGAGATCGCGGTATTGCGATGGCTCGACACCTCGGCCGAAGCGGTCGTGGTGGCGGCCCTGCTGGCCGAACTCGTCCTGGTTCTCGCAAATGTGGTGGCGCGAATCTATTTCCAGCACTCGTTTCTGTGGACGGACGAGGTTGCGCGATTGGCGCTGTCGATCTTGGCCTTCATCGGCGGTGCGGTCGCCTATCGCCGCCGCGATCATGCCTTCGTGCGCGTCGTCCTGAGCCGGCTGCCCAAAAGAGGCGAGCGGGGTTGCCTTGCCCTTGCAGACGTCGTGGTTTTGTTCGTGTCGGGACTGACCTGCTACAGCTCGATGGAATTCATCGTCTCAAGTTGGAATGAACTGACGCCGATTCTGCAATTGCCGGCAGCGCTGATCGCGATGCCGCTGCCGATCGGTCTCGTCTTACTCATGATCTATGCAGCCGTGAACCTGAAGCGCGACCATGGGCGCATGGCCATCGGTGTAGGCATTGCATTCGCTACCGTCATTGTTGCCGCAGTCCTGACGCAAGATTTATGGTTGCCCTTGCTTGGCGATAACGCGGCTATCATCGCTGCGTTGTCGCTATTCTTCGCCGCGATCCTGGCCGGCGTTCCCGTCGGCTTCGTGCTGCTGCTGGCGACTGCGACATATCTGTGGGGCACCGGTGCAGCATCGCTGGTGGTGTTGCCGCAGACCATGGTCAACGGTACCGGCAATTTCATCCTGCTCGCGGTGCCGTTTTTCATTCTGGCTGGCCTTGTGATGGAGCGCGGCGGGATCAGCGTGCGGCTGGTTCAATTCATTCACGCACTTGTGGGTCACGTGCGTGGCGGGTTGCTTCAGGTCACGGTCGGCAGCATGTATCTGGTCTCGGGCCTGTCCGGCTCAAAGCCAGCCGATGTCGCGGCGGTCGGCACTGTGATGCGTGACGAACTGACCGAGCGTCACGGTGCGGCCGAGGGCGCCGCCGTTCTCGCCGCTTCCGCGGTGATGGGCGAAACCGTTCCGCCCAGTATCGCCATGCTGATCGTGGGATCAATCACCAATGTCTCCCTAGGCGCAATGTTCATCGGCGGCATCATTCCCGCCGCGGTGATGGCGCTGTGTCTGATGGGCATGATCTATTTGCGGGCCGGCCGCGCGGCGCGGCTTCAGCGCGCGAATCTCGGGGCTGTAACGCGCGCAGGCATCAGCGCTATCCTTCCATTGCTGATGCCAGGTTTGCTGATGGCGGGTATCCTGCTCGGCGTCGCGACGCCGACCGAGATCGCGGCGCTTGCCGTCGTCTACGGCATCCTGCTGTCGGCGCTGGTGTATCGCGAGCTGACGCTAGGCAGCTTCGTGCGCATCGTTATCGACACCGCCGCATTGACCGGCGTGCTGTTGTTTATTTTTGCAGCCGCATCGAGCTTCTCATGGACACTGACCGTCGCGTATTTGCCGCAGCGGTTGGTCGCACTGCTGCAATCGGTTGGCGACAGCGCCACGATCTTCATGGCCTGCTCGATCGTGCTGCTCGTGCTGGTCGGTGTGCTGCTCGAGGGTCTGCCGTCGTTGAACGTACTCGCGCCGCTCTTGATTCCAATCGCGGGCAAGCTCGGCCTCAGTGAACTTCATTATGCGCTGGTTCTTATCATCGCTATGGGGATCGGTGGCTTCATGCCGTTCGCGGGCGTCGGCTTCTACGTCTGTTGCGCAGTGATGAGATGCGACATTGAGACGGCTTCGCGGGCCATGCTGCCGTATCTTGTGGTCCTGATCGGAGGCCTGCTGATCGTCGCCTTCGTGCCGTGGCTGACGCTGTTTCTACCGCACTACTTCGGTTTTCGCGGATAACAAACCGTCCGTGGTATCGCGGACATAATACCTGAGGAGGAAATCAATGGATCGACGACTATTCCTGAAGACCGGCGCTGGTGTCGTCGGGCTGACATTGGCGGCGCCTTATATCGCGCGCGCCGCGGCAACCACGCTTCGCTTCGCGCATTTCGCCGACGAAAATCATCCGGCAAATATCGCGGCCAAACAGTTCGCCGCCAACGTCGAGAAACGCACGAACGGTGCGCTCAAGATCGCAATCTTCCCCAACAATCAGCTGGGCGGTCCGCCTGAGCAGGCGCAGCAGATCAAGCTCGGCACCATCGACATGGGCCTGCCGACCCAGGGTCAGTTGGACAAGTACGACAAGGCCTTCGCGGCCATGGAGCTTCCCTTCATCTTCAGCGGTCCTGAGGAAGCGTTTCCGATCCTGGACGGCCCGACCATGGACTGGTTCCGGCCGCTCGCGGAGAAGCAAGGTTTCGTGCTGCTGCGGAACTGGGAATATGGCTTCCGCAATCTCACCAACAGCGTGCATCCGATCAATGTGCCCGATGATCTGAAGGGCTTGAAGATCCGCACGCCGCCCGAGCTGCAGATACAGGCCTCGATGGAAGCGCTGGGTGCCGTGGTTCAGGCCATTGCGTTCCCCGAGCTTTACCTCGCACTGTCGCAGAAGGTGGTCGATGGCGAGGAGAACCCGATCGCGGTGATCTACTTCAACAAGATCGCGGAAGTGCAGAAGCACCTGGCGATTACCCGGCACATCTACAACAACATGATCCACACCGTCGGTGTGAATACCTGGAAGCGCCTCACTCCCGAGCAGCAGAACATCTTCCGCGAGGAGAGCAAGACTTCCGGTGAACTGATGCGCAAACTGATCGCGGATGCTGAGACCGATCAGATCGACAAACTGCAGAAGGCGGGCATGCAGGTGACACGGCCGGACACCGCGCCGTTCCGCGCCAAGATGGATCCCGCTTACAAGCGGATCGCCGACTATGCCGGGGCCGACAACGTCAAGAAATTCCGCGATATCGTCGAGAAACACCGCAAGGGCTGAAGCACCAGTGCGAGACGCAGAATGAAGGGCTCCGGCGAAAACCGGAGCCCTTCTTTTTTGGAGAAGTGTATCGGTTAGTCGCTCCCGGCGAAACGAGACATATCGTAATATATTGATTTTATTATATATTTTAAGAACTCGTGTCGAGTGACCTGCCTCACAGTCTCCTCGCGGCCGATGATCCAAGGTGCGGCATCAACAACGGCCGCTGACTTCACGGCCAATCCCGAGGAGTTTCAGATGATCATTGTTCGCACCGAGACCATTCGTCAGATCGCCGCGATCCTGGCTGTCGCGATTTCCTTTGCAGCGCTGTCGACCCCGAGCTTTGCCTTTACCGCCGAAGCGCAGCGGCAATGCAGCGGCGACGCGTTCCGCCTGTGCAGCTCCGAGATTCCGAACATCAGCCGGATCACTGCTTGCATGCGCAAGAACCGCTCCAGTCTCAGCCCGGGTTGCCGGGTCGAACTCGACAAGGGTCTCTCGGCGCAGTCGAGCAAGGTTGCCGAGCAGTAAGAGGCGTTGCCTTCAATGGTCAGCCGAATCCCAGATCACGGGAAGGTTGAGCAGGCCACGGAATGCCCAGCCTCCAATGCGGACGGCTTCGCCCTCAACCAGCCGAAGATTGCGAAGTCGCTTGAAAAGCGTCGGCAGTGCGACGTCGGCGACCATCGATCGCGATGCCCACGCGCCGGCGCAGAAATGCGGACCCGCACCGAATGCGATGCTCTTCGAGGCATCGCGGCTCAAGTCGAAGGCCTCGGGGCGGTCGAAGTATTGCTCGTCACGGTTGGCCGAACCGAACATGAAAAAAATCCGATCCTCCGGTTCGAAGTCGATGTCGCGGATCGTCCATGGTTTGGCGACGCGGCGCGGTGACATCCCGATCGGAGAAATCCAGCGGGCATATTCCTCAAATACCTGCATCCACGGATACTGCCCGGATAGCACCTTGGCCAGTTGATCGGGATGAGTGAGGAGCGCCCACACCGTGCCCGAAATCGCGTCGCGCGGCTCGTTCTGGCCACCGCTGATCGCTAGCTTGATATTGGCTCTGATGTTGTCCATCGGCATGTCAGCCTTGAGCATCACGCCAAGCAAGCTCTGGTCCGGCTGCTTCGACAGGACCGGAGCCATGTCATCGATCGCCGCATCGATGCCAGCCGTCGCGGCATGACACCGGGCTTCAATTTCAGGAACGCCTGCATAGTTGGCGATGCCGTCGATCATCGCCTGCGACCATGCATCCATATCCTCAAAACGCATGTTGGTGAGGCCGGTGATGGATTTGAGGCATTCTGCGGAGAAGGGCAGCGCAAATCCCTTGCAAAAGTCGATAGGGAGGCCAGGCTCAAGATTGTCGATGATGCGGTCGGCATGAGCCTGAAATTGCATGCTCCAGTGCGATTTGACTGTCTTCGGCGATACGGCGGGAAAGATCGCGGCGCGTTCCGACATGTGCGCGTCACCGTCTTTGCGCATCATGTTGTGGCCCATCAGCTTGTTCATCAACCCTTGCGGCTGGTGCGAACTGAAAATATTGACCTGTTTCTCCGAAACGAAAATATCGTCACGCCGGCAGAAGATGGTGCTGCCCAATTGAGGGATGAACGCGATAGGGGCATTCCTGCGCAACTCTGCCAGCGTGGGATAGGGATCGCTCCAGAATGCCGGCAAATCGATATCGATGCAGGGGGCGGTCGTCACGGCATGATCGCTTTCAAATCCAGAGGGCGCATGCGTCGAGACAAACATAAATCGCGTCATTTGACGAGATGCTCTCTCGGTTTCGAACCCGACGGATTGCCGCGGACGGTGCTGCTCACAATCTGTTTTTGTGCTTTGCTGGTGTCTGATACTGCAACAGGTAGACTGTCCCATCAGAGACTTGACGGATCAGTCGCGCCTGTGTGCGAAATCGCGATTTTGGAGCCAGCAAGGACTTGTCAATGGCAGGAACTGTTTCGAGCCCGCTAGCGCCGCCGTCGCGGCGGCATGCTCAGGATGATGAGGCCTATGTCGCCAGGATTGCGTATGCGAGGGCGCTTGTGCCGAAATTACGTGACCGTGCCACCAGAACCGAGGAGTTACGGCGGTTGCCTCCGGAAACCGAGACGGATTTGCATGAGGCAGGGTTGTTCAGGATTCTGCAGCCGAAGCGGGTCGGCGGTTTTGAATTCGACTATGTGGCGCTCGTCGACTTTGCCGAGGTCATTGGTATGGCCGACGCATCCGTGGCCTGGACCGTTGCCAACCTTGCGAGCCATCACTGGATGCTCGGCATGTTCCACAGCCAGGCGCAGGATATGATCTGGACAAAGGACGCGAACGCGCTGATCGCGTCGTCCTTTGTGTTTCCTGCGGGCCGAGCCCGGAAAGTCGAAGGCGGATATCGGCTGCATGGCTGCTGGCCGTTTTCATCCGGCGTGGATTCCTGTGCATGGAACATGCTGGCCGGGATCGTTTCATCCGATGATGAGGCCGATGGGATCGAATACCGGATCTTTTTGCTTCCGCGGCAGGACTACAAGATCGTCGACATGTGGAACGCGGCGGGTCTGAAAGGAACGGGCTCAAACGACGTCGCTGTCGACGATGCCTTCGTCGCCGATTCGATGAGTATCTCGGTCGCAGATATCGCCGGCGGACCGTCACCTGGAAGCATTGTGAATTCAAATCCTCTTTATACCCTCCCGGTTTTTGCGCTGTTTCCCTTCGTGCTGTCTGGCGTGGCGCTCGGTAATGCACAGGCCTGCCTCGATGACTACATCGGGGTCGCGCGGCACCGCGCAACCACTTACAGTCACGCGAAACTCGGCGATCTTCAATCCACGCAGATCAAGATTGCCGAAGCCTCCGCGAAAATCGATGCCGCGCGTCTCATTATGCGCTCGACTTGTATCGAGGCGATGTCCGCCGCGCGGCAGGGCCTCGTCGTCGATATGGAAACCAAAACCAAATGGCGGCGCGATGGTGCTTATGCGGTGAACCTCTGTACCGAGGCGGTATCGTTGCTGTTCGCGGCGAGCGGGGCGCGGGGCTTATTTACCGGCGCGCCCTTGCAGCGCCAGTTCCGGGATGCAAACGCGATCAACTCTCATCTCGCATTCAACTTCGATGCTGCGGGCACAAATTACGGCCGGGTTGCCCTGGACCTGCCGTCTCAAAATCTGACGCTGTGAGGTCGTTGGATGGCAGGTGAATCTCCCGACACGCCGGATCCCGCCAATGAACTGGCGAGCGATCAGTCAGCTATTGATCCGCGCGATTTCCGTAATGCGCTCGGAACGTATGCGACCGGTGTCACCATCATCACGGCCGCCGACGGTGCTGGAAATCCATACGGGCTGACGTGCAACTCGTTTACGTCGGTCTCGCTGAATCCGCCGCTGGTGCTCTGGAGCCTGGTGATCTATTCCCAGAGCATGAGCGTATTCCAGAATGCCAGCCACTTTGCGGTCAACGTGCTCGGCGCATCCCAGCAGGCACTGGCTTCCAAATTCGCCAAATCATCCGACAACAAGTTTGAAGGGGCCGACTGGACGCCAGGTCTCGGCGGTGCTCCGCTTCTGCCGGACGGCGTTGCGAATTTTCAGTGCCGCACCGTCGACCGCTATTATGGCGGAGACCACGTCATCTTCCTTGGTGCCGTGGAGGCCTATAGCTACAATCGAAACGAAGCACTGTTGTTCGCGCGCGGCGGCTATGGCCGCTTCGTTGGCGAATGACTGCTTCCAATAATCTCACGAGACCTCTCGATTGTCATCGAGGCCGCTCTGCCACGTCGATGGCCGCGTACCGAAGCCGCGTTTGGCACGCGTACCGAGCCAGTAACCAAACTGCGGCGGCACGTTCCGGAACGGACCATCGACACCCAATTTCTGCGCCGCATCCATGGGCCAGTTTGGATTATTGAGAATCTCCCGCCCAACCGCGATCAGATCGGCGCGGCCGTCGCGCAGAATCTGTTCAGCCTGGTCGCCATGAATAATCAGCCCGACAGCCATCGTCATAATGTCAGCGTGCTGTCGGACATACTCCGAGAGCGGTACTTGGTAGCTGTATTTGATTTCCTTGCCGAGAATTGGTGCTACGTCGGTGATGCCGCCGGACGAGCAATCGATGACATCGACGCCCTTGGCTTTGAGGATTTTCGCGAGACGAGCACTTTGCTCTGGTCCCCAGCCGGCATTATCTTCGACTGAGAATCGGGCGAACAACGGTTTATCGGCAGGCCAGTGCGACCGCACCGCCTCGGTCACTTCCGTAATGAACCGCATCCGGTTCGCTTCCGAACCGCCGTATTCATCGGTGCGCTGGTTGGATCGTTCGGACAGAAATTCGTGGACGAGGTAGCCGTGTGCGCCATGAAGTTCGAGCACATCAAAACCGGCTTCATGAGCCCGCCGCGCCGCCTCGCCCCAGGCCTGCACCAGATCCTTGATTTCCTGGCGTTCCAGCGCGCGTGGCACCGGCCATTTCTCGCTGTGCGCGGTCGCGCTCGGTGCGACCGGCGTCCAGTCATCCCAGTCGTCGATATCAGCCGTCCGCTGCAACGGGCGGTCGCCTTCCCAGGGGCGGCTGGCGCGCGCCTTCCGGCCCGAATGGCCAAGCTGGATTCCTGCGACGGAGTTCTGTTGCTTGATGAACCCGGCCAGTCGCTTCAATGGTTCGACGAATTTGTCATCCCATATGCCGAGGTCGCCGACCGTCCCGCATCCACGGCGCTCGACTTTGGTCGATTCGACCACGACGAGACCGGCGCCGCCGGCTGCGAACTTCCCCGCATTCATCAGGTGCCAGTCAGTCGGAAAGCCCTTAACCGCCGAATACTGGTGCATGGGCGGAACGACGATGCGATTGCGCAGCTCGACGCCGCGGATCGTCAGCGGGGAAAACAGCCGTATCTCGGTCATGGACTATTGCCCCGATTGACTTTGGATAATGATTTTATTCATAGATTAAGCCGCGTTTGCCTGCCGTCCCTGATTGCTTCGAGGTCACCATGCTTGAGCCCATTTTGATACTCGGAATACCGCTCGATTTCATCTTATTCGCGCTCATTTTGCTGGGCATTGCGCTATTTCATCATCATACACTACCGATTGCGTTGACGGGGCTAGCTGTCATTATTGCATACAAAATTGCTTTCACCGGCTTCAAATTCGGAACAGGGGTAGCTGGTTTTGGCCATCACATGGAGCACGAGTGGGTCACGTTGACCAACCTGTTCCTGCTGCTGATGGGATTCGCCCTTCTGTCGAGACATTTCGAGGAGAGTCGGATTCCGGATGAGATGCCGGCACTGCTACCCGACGACTGGAAGGGTGGAGTTGTTCTCCTTGTTCTTGTTTTCGTTCTCTCGAGCTTCCTCGACAACATTGCGGCGGCGCTGATCGGCGGAACCGTGGCGCGCCATGTCTTTCGCGGAAAGGTGCACATCGGCTATCTGGCCGCGATCGTCGCCGCTTCGAATGCCGGCGGTTCCGGGAGTGTGGTCGGCGACACCACGACCACGATGATGTGGATCGATGGTGTCAGCCCGCTGAGTGTTGTGGAAGCCTATGTCGCCGCCGTCATTGCGTTGATGATCTTTGCCGTTCCGGCCTCTATTCAGCAGCACCGGTATTCGCCGATCGTCAAAAACCCGCCAGGTGGTTTGAGGATCGACGGCGCGAGAGTCGTCATCGTCGCGCTCATTCTTATTGCGGCGCTTGCCGCGAATATCACCGCAAACGTGAGGTTTCCCGCGTTGCTCGACACGCTTCCGGTCCTTGGTCTCGCAGTTTGGGCAGTGATCCTGGTGACGGCACCCTTACGAGCGCCGGACTGGAAGATCATGCCGGAGACGTTCAAGGGGACTATCTTTCTGCTGGCACTGGTGACCGCAGCCTCCATGATGCCGGTTGAGAAACTGCCGCTCGCGTCATGGCACACGACCTTGGGGCTAGGCTTTGTTTCTGCCGTTTTCGACAACATCCCGCTTACCGCCCTGGCATTGAAGCAGGGTGGCTATGATTGGGGATTTCTTGCCTACGCGGTCGGGTTCGGCGGATCGATGATCTGGTTCGGTTCCTCCGCGGGCGTTGCCCTGTCCAACATGTACCCGGAAGCGAAATCGGTCGGACGGTGGGTCATCAATGGTTGGCCCGTCGCTGTTGCCTATGTTGTCGGATTTTTCGTGATGCTGGCTGTTCTCGGCTGGCATCCCGATGTGCCCCATTGAACGTGCGTCCGACATAGCTCACATCTGTGGCGACACGCGTAACGCAGGAATCTCATGGCAGCCAAATTTTCTCTAGCCAAGGACAAGATCAAGGTCTTGTTGCTTGAGGGCGTGAATGACAGCGCGGTCGAACTGTTCGGCACGTCCGGCTATTCCAATCTCGAACGATTGCCCAAGGCGCTGGATGCCAAGGCGCTGCGCGAGGCGGTCAAAGGCGTTCATCTCCTCGGCATCAGATCGCGCACGCAACTTACGCCTGACATTTTCTCCGCGGCCGACCGTCTGATTGCCGTCGGCTGTTTCAGTGTAGGCACCAATCAAGTCGATCTGAGTGCCGCACGTGCGCAGGGTGTTCCGGTCTTCAACGCTCCGTTTTCGAATACGCGGAGTGTTGCGGAACTGGTCATCGGCGAGATCGTGATGCTGCTTCGCCGGATCTTGCCGCGGTCGCTCGCTGCGCATGAGGGCGGCTGGGACAAGTCCGCGACCGACAGCCGCGAAGTACGAGGCAAGACGCTCGGAATTGTCGGCTACGGGAATATAGGCTCGCAGTTGTCGACGCTCGCGGAAGCAATGGGCATGCGGGTGATCTATTACGATCACACCGACAGGCTGCGGCACGGCAACACCGAGCCGATCGATGCTTTGCCTGAACTACTGGCGCAAAGCGATGTGGTCAGTCTGCACGTTCCTGAAACACCGGCGACCGAGGGCATGATCGGGCAGGCCGAAATTCGCGCCATGAAGCCTGGCTCTTATCTGATCAACAACAGCCGTGGGACGGTGGTCGATCTGGATGCTCTTGCAAGGGCGCTACGCGACGGGCACCTCGCGGGCGCAGCAGTCGATGTTTTCCCGGTCGAGCCCGCGTCGAACGCCGATCGCTTCGCTTCGCCGCTTCAGGGTTTGAAGAATGTCATTCTTACGCCTCATATCGGGGGTTCGACCGAGGAAGCACAGGATCGGATCGGAAAGGAGGTCGCCCGCAAGCTGATCGACTATTCCGACAGCGGGTCGACCATGGGCGCGGTGAATTTCCCGCAAGTGCAGCTGCCGACCCGACCTGTCGGCGCGCGGTTCATCCACGTTCACCGTAACGTACCGGGAATGCTGAGGCGATTGAACGAGGTATTCCTGCAGCGCGATATCAATATCGCCGCGCAATATCTGCAGACCGACAGCGAGGTCGGCTACGTTGTGGTCGATGCCGAGGAGCCGGACACCGTCGGGGAAGATATTCTCGACGAGATCAGGGCGCTCGACGGCACCATCCGCGCGCGGCTGGTTTACGAAAACTAGCAGACTGCGAGAGATGGTCATGTTTTCGCGGTCGGAAATACCAGCCATATTGAGCTAACCGCCGCCCCATTCTATCGGCTGCTTGGGTGTGACTGTCACGATTACGGAGCAGATCTTTTCAATCCGTTGCGATCTGCGCGCGCAAGGCAGCCATGAGTAGGCTCCATTGCGCAGTCCCTGTGAATGGTGATGATGGCGCAAACCCGCGCATGGGGCGGGACGGAGGTTTGCATGAATCGGATTACGGGTCGTTCGGCGTTTCTGGCGCTGCTCAAGGATGAGGGAATTACGCACCTCTTCGGCAATCCCGGAACGACCGAATTGCCGATCATGCATGCGCTCAAGGAGCATCCTGATCTCACTTACGTGATGGCGATGCAGGAAAGTCTGGTCGTTGCCATTGCGGATGGCTACAGCCGCGCGTCCGGCCGTCTCGTCGCCTGCAATGTTCATGTCGCGCCCGGCCTCGGAAACGCGATGGGCTCGCTCTATAACGCGAAGTTCACGGGCACACCCATGATCCTGACCGCTGGTCAGCAGGAGCAGGGGCACGGATTGATGGAGCCGCTGCTTTACGATCCGCTGGTGCGGATCGCCGAGCCACTGGTGAAGTGGGCCGTCGAAGTGACACGTCTGGAAGATCTGCCGCGCATCGTGCGCCGCGCCGCCAAGATCGCGACGACGCCGCCGACCGGGCCGGTCTTCATCTCTCTTCCCGGCGATATCCTGAATGCCGAAGCCGGCATTGAGCTCGGACAATCGACTCGGGTGGATACCCGCGTCAGACCCTCGGACGATGCGTTGCAGGCGCTTGCCGCGCGCATTCTCAAAGCGCGGCGTCCGGTCATCGTCACCGGCGACGAGATTGTGAAAAGCGACGCACTTAACGAGGCCGCGCGTCTTGCGGAAACGCTCGGCTGTCCAGCCTATCAGCAATCGGTTGCCTACGGCGCGCATTTCCTCTCGGAGAGCCCGTGCTACATGGGGCCGTTGTCGCGCGATCAAAAGCACGTACGCGCGACGCTCGACGGCTATGATCTCATGATTGTACTGGGCTCTGATCCCTTACGTATGTCCGTTTACAGCGAGGTCGATCCGCTGCCGGCAGGCCTGTCGATCGCCCAGATCGGTCTCGTCGATTGGGATATCGCGAAGAACTATCCGGTTGAAATCGCGCTCAAGTCCGATGTGAAACAAACTCTAAACGCGCTGACTCCGCTTCTTAAGCGCGAGGGCGGCACGGCGCTCGACAAGCGCGCGCAAGAGGGCCTTGCGGCTCTTAAATCGAAGAACTGGACCGCGCGCCGCGCGGAGCTGGTGACGGAGATTGCCAAGAAGAAAAGCAAGGCGCCGATCGACCCGGACTGGCTGGCATTGAAGGTGATCGAGGCGATGCCCGACAATGCAATCCTCGTCGATGAAGGCCTAACGTCGTCGCGATCGATCCCTGGGCTCCGCGCGCATCGCGACCGCTATGGCTATCATGCGCTCGCCTCCGGTGGAATCGGTTGGGGCTTGCCGGCCTCGGTTGGCGTCAGCCTCGCGAATCCGGATCGTCCGGTGGTCTGCTATTCCGGCGATGGCAGCGCGATGTATTCGATCCAGTCGCTTTGGACTGCGGCACACCATAAGCTGCCGCTTAATGTCGTGATTGCCAACAATGGCGGCTATCGCATCATCAAGCAGCGGCTGCTGGCCTTCCACATGGACGACAATTTCATCGGGATGGATTTCGTCGATCCGCGGGTGGATTTCTCCGGCATGGCGAAGGCCTTGGGCCTTGAGGCCATTCGCGTTACCGATCCAGGTGATCTAGAATCCATCTTTCGATCGGCTTTCGCACGGCCGGGTGCGAAGCTGATCGAGGTCGTGGTCGAGGGCGCGCTCTAGGGCAGAAGCTCTCGTGTAAAGGGTCGCGTTGATTGCCGCGACCGCCCGGTCGTGTGAAACCTTGCGGGCTGGTCGTCCGTAGATGTCATGGTCGATGTACCGGCGGCTCCTCGCTGGTTCGCGATCATGCCATGGCCGAGCGATCCGATGATCCACAGCGTGTCCATTCCGGCGGCACTGATTGCCGGCATCATCAGCTTTCTGTCGCCCTGCGTGCTGCCGCTGGTGCCGCCCTACCTGATCTATCTCACCGGCGCGACCATCGAGCGCGTCTCGAGCGATGAGTCAGCGGCCGCATCCCGCCGCGCGGTGATGCTGTCGGCGCTGGCATTCGTGTTTGGCTTTTCAACCGTCTTCGTTGCGCTGGGCGCTAGCGCCAGCCTGATCGGAAGTTTCATCAGGGCTTGGTCGGCGCAGCTATCGATCGCCGCAGGGATCGTCATCATCATCATGGGGCTGCATTTTCTCGGACTGACGCGCATCGGCTTTCTGATGCGCGAAGGGCGGATGACGGCGCCGAAGCCTGTTGGATTATGGGGCGCCTACGTGATGGGCCTCGCTTTCGCCTTTGGTTGGACGCCATGTATCGGACCAATCCTCGCAGCAATCCTGTCGGTTGCCGCGGCCGAGGCCACGGTAGCAAAGGGGGCGGGATTGCTCGCCGTTTATTCGGCGGGACTTGGAATTCCCTTCCTGATGGCCGCGTTCATGATCGACAGATCGGCGTCACTGCTGGGGCGCATGAAGCGGCACCTAGCGACTGTCGAACGCACCATGGGCGTGCTGATGGTGGTGACCGGAATCTTCTTTCTGACCGGAACTATGTCCAGTGTAAGTATCTGGTTGCTTGAGACTTTCCCGGGACTGGCGAATTTCGGCTGAGACTGCGTAACAACGCACCGGGTCGACGCGAAATTGCTTTATCGTCTCGCGGCAAAAATGAGATTGAGGCGGGGAGGCATTCATGAATTTTATCGTCAATCTTCTTGTGATTTTACCGGCGCGGGTTGCGTCGCTTTTCGCCTGGGTGGGTCCGCTGGTGATGCGCCTGGTGGTCGGTTACGTCTTCATGCTGTCGGGCTGGACCAAGCTGAACAACCTCCCGCAAATGATTCAGAATTTTACCGATTGGGGCATCCCGGCTCCGCACATTCTCACGCCGTTCGTATCGGGTGTTGAGTGTTTCGGCGGCGCAATGCTGATCCTCGGTCTGTTCACACGCATTCCCGCGGCGATGCTGGCTTTCACGATGATCGTTGCCATCAAGTCCGCGAAGTGGGGCGATGTGGATTCGCTGGAAACATTGCTGGGATTTGAAGAAGCGACGTACTTTGCTGCGTTCCTTTGGCTTGCCATCGCTGGCCCCGGCGCGATCTCGCTCGACCGCTTGCTGCTCCGCGCAACGGGCAACGAGGGTGCACCGAAATAACCAAGCACAATCTGCTGCGACGCGGATCAATGCGAGTTTCGCGGTTCACGTTTGTGTGACAGCGGGAAATCCGTGAGCCCATTTGCGCGCGTCCGCGTATCTCGCGCAGCCGACCCATGCAGCCCCACGGAGACGTCATGAAATTCGTCCGCATCCTGGCCTTCGCTGCCGCGGCGTTCGCGTCGTCTCCGTCGTTTGCAGATGGCATCAAATGGAGCGGATGGAACGACGACCTTTTTCACACGGCGACGACGGAGAAGCGCTTCGTCATTCTCGATCTCGAAGCCGTGTGGTGCCATTGGTGCCACGTGATGGAGAAGACGACGTATTCGGATCCGGAGGTGATCAAGCTGCTGGATGCCAAGTACCTTCCCGTGAAGGTCGATCAGGATGCCAATCCGGATCTTGCCAATCGTTACGGGGACTGGGGCTGGCCAGCGACGATCGTATTTGCGCCTGACGGCAGCGAGATTGCGAAGATCAGGGGCTATATCGAACCCGAGCGAATGCAGGCGCTGCTCAAAGCCATCATCGACGATCCATCCCCCGGCCCGTCGGTTGGCGAGGCATTTCAGGTCAAGCCATCCGCTTCCGTTTTTCTGACGAAGGCGCAGCGCGAAACCCTTCTCAAAACCTACAACGAGTCCTATGAGGAAATTCTCGGAGGTTGGGGCGACGCTCAGAAATTTATCGATGCGGACAGCATGGACTATGCAGTCATGCGCGCCGAGGCTGGTGACGAAATGGCCGCAAAACGCGCCAAGCAGACCTTCGATGCCGCCACAGCCCTGATCGATCCGGTCTGGGGAGGCGTCTTTCAGTATTCGGAAGGTGGCAGCTGGGCCAAGCCGCATTTTGAAAAGATCATGTCGTTTCAGGCGCAGTACATGCGCCAGTACAGCCAGGCTTATGCGTTCTGGAAAGATCCCAAATATCTTACGGCTGCCCGCGACATTGAGCGGTATCTGACCAGCTTTCTGCTTGATCCCGATGGCGCCTTCTATGTCAGTCAGGACGCCGATCTCAGTCACGACGTCGATGGTCACAAATACTACGCGCTTGACGACGCCGGCCGCCGCAAGCTCGGCATGCCGCGTATCGACAAGAATCAATATGCGCGTGAAAACGGGTGGGCGATCAGTGGTCTCTCCGCATTTTACAACGTCACCAACGATCCGAAGGTACTGGCTGTAGCTGAACGGACTGCGAAATGGGTGACTGAGAACCGCGCGCTCGGCGATGGCGGTTTCCGTCATGGCGGCAAGGATCGCGGCGGCCCGTACCTCGGCGATACGCTGGCAATGGGCCAGGCGTTTCTTGATTTGTACGCGGCCACAGGTGACCGGCAATGGCTGACCGCCGCCGGCAAGGCGGGCGATTTCATCGGCGCCACCTTCAAGGATGACGCTGGCGGGTTCTTTACGTCGAAAACCGGAGAAGCGAAAATTGGAGTGTTCGCAAAACCCGCCAAGCTTGCTGACGATCAGGTCCAGGTCGCGCGCTTCATGAACATGCTCAATCGCTATTTCGGTAAAGATGTCTACAAAGACGACGCTTCACACGCCATGCGTTATCTGACAGGCCTGTCGGCGGATGTTGAGCGTCCGTTGCCGGGCGTATTGCTGGCCGACGAGGAGCTTGCCATCGAGCCGACGCACATGACGATTGTCGGGCACAAGGACGATCCGCGTGCGCAAAAGCTGTTTGCTGCGGCACGAGCCTATCCTGCCCGCTACAAGCGCCTCGAATGGCTTGATCCGCGGGAAGGCAAGTTGCCCAATCCCGATGTCGAATATCCTGATCTTGGCGAGCCTGCCGCGTTCGCTTGTAGCAATCGCATCTGCTCATACCCGTCCTTCAGCGCGGAAGAGCTGCAGGAGACTGTAAAGAAGATGGCGAAGCTGAAGCCGGCCCGCGCCGCGCAAAACTGAAAATACGCATTGTGCGGTGCAAAGACCTGCTCGTCGGCGAAACCCAGCGTCGTATAATTCGTTGACAATGCTTAATTTTTTCTCTTGAGCAGATTTCGGTCGATACGCGGCGCGCAAGGAAATGCCTGTAATCGGCCGTTGCCCGACACAGACGAAATGCCGATCCGAAGAAAAAGAACTTTCTTTTGAAACGGCTGTAACCAAATCGCTTCAGGCCCGTATCTCCCTCCGGATGGATAATCATCTGACGTTGGCCAAAGCGGAGCGCGTGACGCAAATCAACCGATCATTCAAGGCGGACAATTTGCACGATGCACAACCGTGGAAACCTTCGTGATGTCGTTTTTCAGATTCAACCCACGTCCAAGGAGATCGTCATGAAGTTGACTTCCAAATCCGGTGCAACGCTTGCCGCCGCCGCTGCTACCCTGTTTATCGCCGGGGCCGTCGTTGCGACCGGAACGACAGCAGCGAACGCTGCGAATGGAAAGTGCATGGCAGCGAATGCTTGCAAGGGCCAGAGCGCCTGCAAGGGCCTGTCCAACTCGTGCAAAGGCCTGAACGCCTGCAAGGGTCAGGGCTTTGCTGCGATGTCGGAAAAGAAGTGCGCTCAGGTTGGCGGCGCATTCGTCAAGTCCTGATCTGATCCGCGGAGCGGGTCCCGCTTGCAACGCGGGATCCTCGCTTCCGTAAAGCCGACCAGTTCCCGCGTCTTGCTACGCTGCGCCGAGAGGGTTGTGATCGTGGTGCGGGGATTGTCGGAAAGCGGCATGAACCCGATGAAGATCGAGATCGCGCCGCTGAACGATCACGCTCTGCAGCGAATTAACTGAACGCTTGTCGAAATTTTCAAACCCATTGGAGGAATGTCATGAAGCTCACGTCGAAATCCGGTGCTACCCTCGCTGCCGCCGCCGCGACCCTTTTCCTTGCCGGCGCAACCATGACCACGGTCGCTCAGGCCGCTGGCGAAGGCCACTGCGTTGGTGCGAACGCCTGTAAGGGCCAGAGCGCCTGCAAGGGCGGCAACCACGCCTGCAAGGGCCAGAACGCTTGTAAGGGTCAGGGCTTCGCGGCAATGACCAAGGGCGACTGCGCTGCTGCCAAGGGCAAGTTCCAGCCGTCCTAAGCCCATCACGATACATTGTGGGATCCGGCGCATGCCGGATCCCACTTTTCCATGTTAAACCCGTTCCGCAGCGGTAACGCACGTCCATGAGGTTTCGGTTTAAGCGGTAGCAACATGAATGTCCTCAGCACAGCATCCAGTCTGACGCCGGCTGATAAGCCAGCGCCGATCATATCGAAGCCGCCATTCCTGGGATTCGGTCTCGGCTTGCGTGCGCAGCATTACGACGACATTCTCAACGGCACTCCGCCGATCGACTGGTTCGAAGTCATCAGCGAAAACTACATGCTGCCGGGCGGAAAGCCGATCCGTACACTCGACCGGATTCGTGAACGTTATCCGGTCGTGATGCACGGCGTATCGCTCTCGATTGCTTCAACCGCCCCGCCCAATTTCGAATACCTGCAAGGGCTCCGTGATCTCGCCAGGCACGTCGAGCCGAAATGGGTTTCCGACCATCTGTGCTGGACCGGCGTGCACGGCAAGAACCTGCATGACCTGCTGCCGATACCTTACACGCAGGAAGCGCTCGACCACGTCGTCAGCCGCGTGCAACTGGTTCAGGATTTTCTTGGCCGCGCCATCGTGCTCGAGAACGTCTCGACCTACGTTCAGTTCAGCAATTCCGAAATGACGGAGTGGGAATTCTTGTCCGAGTTGTCGCGCCGGTCCGGGTGCTGGCTGCTATTCGATGTCAACAACGTCTACGTCAGCGCCTTCAATCACGGTTACGATCCTTACACCTTCCTCGAAGGAATCCCCCGGGATCGCGTGGTTCAGTTTCACATGGCGGGTCACAGCCATATGGGCACCCACATCATCGACACCCACGATCATCCGGTGTGCGACGAAGTCTGGGATCTTTATGCGTCCGCGCTAAAACGCTTCGGTCACGTTTCCACTATGATCGAGCGCGACGATAACATTCCGCCGCTCGACGAACTCGTGGCCGAGGTCAGCCACGCCCGGGAGATGGCTGCGAAGATATTGCCGTCGCCGAGTGGCACGTGAGATGCCCGCAAGATGACCGATTTCGAACGTCTACAAAGCGAGTTTCAGCACGGTATCCTAAGCGGCGATGATTCGGTTCTCGCCGAAATTCTCGACAGTTCAAAAGAAAAGCGCGAGGTGTTGTTCGGCGTCTACAAATACGCCTACGCGTCGCGGCTGGTTGAGGCGATGCGCAACGATCATGAGTTGCTGCACACCTACCTCGGCGACGAGATGTTCGACGAAATGGGGTACGCATATGTGGCGGCGCGGCCGTCCCAGCATCCGAACCTGCGGTGGTTCTCGCAGGGCGTTCCGGATTTTCTGAAGACGACGGAACCCTACAGCAAATATCCGGTCCTTGCAGAGCTTGCGGCTCTCGAGAAGGCCCTGAACGATGCCTTCGATGCAACGGACGCGCCGGTGGTCGCCATCGCTGATCTGGCCGCGCTTGCACCGGAGGCATGGAACGGTCTGAAATTTCAATCGCATCCGAGCACGTACCGGCTCGATTTTTCGACCAATGCCACAGCGATCTGGATCGCATTGAAGAACGAGGAGACGCCGCCTGACGCAGTGACGCTCGATGATCCGTCGCGGATCTTGGTCTGGCGTCAGGACGTGATGCCGATGTTTCGCGAATTGACTACCGAAGAAGCGATGATGTGGGATGAGGCTTCCGGCGGGATTCCCTTTGGCGTTCTGTGTTCAATGCTGGCGACCTATGACGACCCGGATGGCGCAGCGACGCGCGGCGCGGGCTATCTTCACAACTGGGTCACCTCGGAGCTTTTGACGGACGTGTCCGTCGGCGCATGATGATCGCGCCGTCGCCGCGAAAGAGTGGCGGACCAAATTTTGGATCTCGCGCGCAGCAGGTGCCGATATGACGGATGATATGGCCCTCCATCGCGTCGAACGGCTGACCTGGGACTTTGTGGCAGCACGCATCGCTGGGGGCGGCCCGGCGATTCTGCCGATTGGTGCGGCCGCGAAAGAACACGGCTTTCATCTGCCGATGAATACCGATCGCGTTCAGGCGGAGTGGCTGGCAGGAGCGCTTGCCCGGCAGCTTGATGGCCTAATCTGGCCAACGCTTGCCTACGGATATTATCCTGCGTTCACCGCGTATGCGGGCAGTTGCAGTCTATCTGAAGCGACGTTCGAGGCCGTGGTTCAGGATGTCACCGCAGGACTGATCGGATTCGGATGCCGCACGATTTTCGTGCTCGATACCGGAATCAGCACGCTCGCGCCCGTCGGACGCGTGCTCGCGCGCCTCCATCATCGCAACGTCCTGCATTTGCGGGTTCACGATGGTCCGGCATACCGCCGCGCCGCTGAAGTGCTGTCCGAGCAGGGACATGGCAGTCACGCCGACGAATTGGAAACATCGATCATGCTCGCGCTCGCGCCGCATCTGGTCGACATGTCTCGCGCGGAAGCGAGCCCCACGCGCGTGCCGGCCGATGGCCCGTTGACGCCGACCGACGCTTCTTCGCTGAACTACAGCCGTTCCGGAAGTTACGGCGATCCGACGCTGGCGAGCATCGAGAAAGGAAACATCCTGCTCGCCGCGATGGTCGACGATCTGATCGATCAGGCGACGGCGTTCATGGCGACACTGTCGACCTCGGGCGTGGTTGCACCGCATGTCGGTCAACAGCGGAGTGCGTCGCAATGACCAGAAGAATCCGGGCGACCGCGTCACTGATTGTATTGGGGGCACTGTTGTTCGGCGCGCTGTCGTCGCAAATTTTCGCTCAATCGGAATATATGCAGGGCGACCGAATGCCCTATGACGCGTTCGACCGGCTCCCGAAGACTGACATCGATGTGCCCAGGGGTGTCATCCACGTGGCGTTTGCGCCAGGCGACATCGAACTGCCGCACGAGACGATTTTGGCCTGGATCAAACGATCCGCAAAGGCCGTCTCGATCTACTACGGACGATTTCCCGTCGACTCGCTCAGATTGCTTCTCGTTCCCGTCAATGGGTCGCGCGTGCAGGGCGGAACGACGTGGGGCTATCGCGGTGCCGCGATTCGGATTCCGATCGGCCGTTCCTCCGACGAGGATGATTTGCGGCGCGACTGGGTGATGGTTCATGAGATGGTTCACACCGCGCTTCCCGATATGGACGAGCGCTACAACTGGTTGTCTGAAGGATTAGCGGTCTATGTCGAACCGGTGGCGCGTGTTCAGGCCGGCGATCTCGCTGCGAAGGATATCTGGTACGCGATGATGCGCGATATGCCCAAGGGCTTGCCGCAAGCGGGCGATCGTGGTCTCGACAATACCCCGACATGGGGACGCAAATACTGGGGCGGCGCGTTGTTCTGTCTGCTGGCCGATATCGAAATTCGCAAACGGACCAACAACCGGCTGGGATTGCAGGATGCCATGCGCGGCGTGCTGGCGGCAGGCGGCAATCATGCGCAGGACTGGCCGATCCAGCGCATCTTGGCCACCGCAGACAAGGCGGTCGGCGTCGATGTGCTGACACGTCTGCACGATCGGATGGGGACGACGCCGGTGACGCCGGATCTCGATGCGCTCTGGCGCGATATGGGCTTGAAGGTCGTCGGCAACGCTGTCGAATTTGATGACAAGGCGCCGCTCGCGGCCATTCGCGCTGCGATTACCAAAGCTCCGTCTTAGAAGTCGCCGTCATAACGCTCAGACATGAACCGCGGCGCGGACACGGCCGGCATCGCCGAATACCCGCAAATAGCGTTCGATCTCCGCGGGGTCGCCGGTCGCCTTTTCGGGATTGTCGGACAGCTTGACGGCAGGGTGACCATTGACAGATGTCACTTTGCAGACGATCGAGATCGGATCGAGATCGGCGGTGCCATCGGGCAAGCAACCCACGAAATCATTGGTCAGGTTGGTACCCCAGCCGAAGCTGACTCGGACGCGTCCCGCGAAATGCCGGTGCGTTTCCTCGATCGAACCGGCATCCATGCCGTCGGAAAATACCAGAAGCTTCTCGCGCGGATCGCGACCCTTCTGTTTCCACCATGTGATGATTTCTTCGCCGGCTGCGATCGGCGGCAGGCTGTCCGGCCGGAATCCGGTCCAGTCCGCCACCCATTCCGGGGCATCTCGCAGGAACGCCTTGGTGCCGAAAGCGTCGGGCAAGGCGATCAGCAGATTGCCGGCGTAGGTGTGCCGCCATTGATCGAGAATGCGATAGGGTGCCCAGCGCAACGCGGTGTCGTCAGTGGCGAGCGCGGCCGCGACCATCGGCAGTTCATGCGCGTTGGTGCCGATCGCTTCGAGATCGTTGTCCATCGCGAGCAGAACATTCGATGTACCGGTGAAAGCCGACCCGAGTCCTTCTTTAACCGCTTCCACGCACCAGCGCTGCCATAGAAAGCCGTGCCGCCGCCGCGTTCCGAAGTCCGATAGCCGCAGGCCATCCAGCTTGCGTAACCGCTCGACCTTGGTCCAAAGCTTCGCCTTGGCGCGCGCATAAAGCACATCGAGCGCGAAACGGCCCCGACCCTTGGTCACCTGACGCGAACGCAACTCGTTGAGAATAGCGAGCGCGGGAATCTCCCACATGGTGGTGTGCGACCACGGACCATGGAAATGCAGTTCGTATTGGCCATCAACCTTGCGCAGTTCGTATTCGGGGAGCCGGAAGGCAGCGATCCAGTTGATGAAATCCGGCGAAAACATCTGGGTCTTGCCGTAGAAAGTGTTGCCGGCGAGCCAGATCAGCTCCTTCTTGCTGAAGCGGATACTGCGGGCATGATCGAGTTGCGCGCGCAGCTCACCTTCGTCGATGACTTCGGCGAGGCGGACATGACGGCTGCGATTGATAACGGAAAACGTGACGTGCTCGTCCGGGTAACATTCCCGGATCATCTGCAGCATCAAAAGCTTGTAGAAGTCCGTATCGAGCAGGCTGCGCACGATGGGATCGAGGCGCCAGCCATGGTTATAGGTTCGCGTCGCGATATCCGTAACGGTCATACCCCACGCTATAACGTGGACCGGGATTTGCAAATAGGCCGGTTCCGCGGGGCGCCGGGGTCAGTTGGCGCGAACCTGCATGACGCGGTGAACCGCCCCTTCAAGGCCGGTCCATGCCGGCGTGCCCGGCGCGAACTGCTGTCGAATGTAGGCGGCCAATTCCGCGATCTGGCGGTCGTTTAGGCTATCCTTGAAGCCGGGCATATAGCCGAGGTCGCTCGAGACTGGAGCTTCGATGCCGTGAAGGATGACCTGGATCAGGTTGTCGGGCGATGCGCTGTGCACGTTGCTGTTCAGGGCTAGCGACGGCTTGCTGCCGAACAGCACGGGGCCACCGATCTGGTGGCACACCGCGCAAGCGCCCTCGAAGATGCGCGCTCCCTCCGGCGAGGCTGAAAAATCTCTGGTCGACGTGAGAGTTTCGAGCCGCGTGGCGAGAGCTTGCTGCGCCTTCGCATCACCCGTACTCGTCCCGAACGAGGCCAGATAGGTCGCCATCGCCTTGATGTCGCTGTCCGGCAGTGCGCCAAGCTCCTTCACCACCGGCGCCATCGGTCCGGCCGCGACGCCGTGAAAGCGGGACATGCCGGTGCGCAAGTAAGCGAACAGTTCATCCTCGTTCCAGGGAATGGGCGCATGCGACAGTGACGTCAGTGGCGGTGCTTCCCAGCCCTCGGCAAATCCGCCGGCGAGGTAGGCCCTGGAATCTTTCTCCGCGCCGAGCGCATTGCGCGGCGTATGACAAGCCCCGCAATGACCGAGGCTTTCCACCAGATAGGCGCCGCGATTCCAGATCTCCGATCGGGAAGCGTCGGGCCGGAAAACATCGGACTTGTGAAACAGGGCGTTCCAGCCGGCCATCAGCGGACGTAGATTAAAGGGAAAGGTCAGCGACGCGTCGCGGTTGACGGAGTGAACCGGTTGCTGTGCCATCAGATAGGCGTAGAGCGCCTGAAGGTCGGCATCGGTGGTTTTGGCGAAGTGATTGTACGGAAAAGCCGGGTAAAGGTGCCGCCCGTCGCGGTGGATGCCGTCGCGCATCGCGCGCTCGAACGCTGGATAAGACCACGCGCCGATGCCGGTCTCGACGTCGGGGGTGATATTGGTGGTATAGATCGCGCCGAACGTGGTTTCCAGCGGCCGTCCGCCGGCATTCGTGATCCCATTTAAAGAGGTGTGGCACACCGCGCAATCGCCGAGCGCCGCCAGTTGCGCCCCGCGCGCGATCGTTGCGGCCGAGTAAGTCGAGACGTCAGGCCGTGCGATCGGCGCGATCGAGCGCCAAGGCAACACGGCTGCGGCCACGCCGATGACCGCGGCACAGAGCGCGGCGATTCCTGACATTAGGCCGAGCGGCTTTGCAAACGGACTCCGCTGTTCGTGCTGATGTGACGGCGCAGTCGGCGCCAGCATGATCGGCCGCGTCGGAGCCGTTTGGCCGAGGCCGGCCCTGATCTTCTCCGGGGTGAAGGGCGGTTCGCGAAATCGCACGCCGGTGGCATCGAAAATGGCGTTGGCAATCGCGGCTGCGCTCGGCACCGAGGCGGATTCGCCGACGCCCATCGGCGGCTGATCCTGCCGCGGCAGCATCAGCACGTCGATCTTCGGAATGTCCGGAAACTTGATGATGGGGTAGGCGCCCCATTCGCGGCTGGCGACGGAGGATGCTTCGAATGCGACCTCCTCCATCAGCGCGCGGCTGGTGGACTGGATGATGTTGCCGTGGATCTGATGGCGTACGCCGTCTGGATTGATCATCAATCCAGCATCTTGTCCGGCGACGACGCGAGTGACGCTGACCTCGCCGGTGGACTTGTTGACGGCGACGTCGGTGACCCACGCCGACCACGCGGCCGGTTTACCCGGAAATGGGCCGTGAACATAGAGCGCGTAAGCAAAACCGCGGCCGTGCACAACGCCGTTGTCTTCATCCGGCTCTTTCCAGACCGGACGCGGCGTCCACTCCGCGCGTTCGGCGACGGCTTTGACGAGATCGATTGCGCGCGGATCTTTCAAATAGCGCAGACGGTATTCGATCGGATCGACGCCAGCCTCGGTTGCCAGCTCGTCGATGTAGGATTCATGGGCAAAGGTGTTCGGCAGCGCCGATACCCCGCGCAACCACGAGGCGCGCACGATCGGTGCCATGTCGTGCGCGACGACACGCAATGCATCGTAGTCGTAAGGCGGAATCGCGGTGCGATCACCCATCTCGGAAACCACCGGCGTTGGTGCGACCGCTCCGGTCAGCAGCAGCGCCAGCGTGGGCGCATTGTTCGACGGGTAGCGCGTCGCGAAGTCGTAAGCGGCGACGGAGCCGTCGGCACGCAGCCCTCCATTGACGTCCATGAGTTGTGCGGTACCTTTCGGCTCCCATGCATGCTCTTGCTCGCGGGTGAGTTGCACGCGCACCGGACGTCCGACCGCGCGCGACAACAGGACCGCGTCGGCCGTGACATCATCAGCGCAATTCCGGCCGTAGCAACCGGCGGCTTCCATCCGGATCACGTCGATATCGGTCTCCGGCAGCGCCAGCAGCCGCGCCAGATCGGTTCGGAGAATGTGTGGATTCTGGGTGCCGGACCAGACTCGCGTCTGACCGTTCTGAACGTCAGCGACGGCACAGGACGGGCCGATCGAGGCGTGCATCTGATAAGGCCAGACGTAGGTCCGCTTCATAGGCTTGTCGGCGCCGGCGATGGCAGCGTCGACATTGCCCGTGTCGAGCAGCGTGCGAGGCGTTGATGGATTGGCGCGGAGTGCTGTCTCTACATCCTTCAGATCAGGCAATGTCGGCGTCGGCTTCCAAGTCACTTTGAGACGTGCCGCGGCCTTGATCGCGTTTTCCTCGCGTTCGGTGACCACACCGACGAAATCGCCGATCCTGACTACAGCGACCAGCCCCGGAATGTCTTTTACGGAGGACTCGTCGACCGCGATCAGACTGGTGCCGACAAAATCGCCGGCATCGACGCCAGCGTAGGGCGGTCGCACCACGCGGCCGTGCAACATGCCGGGAAGGCGAACGTCGTGAACGTAAACGAGCTCGCCGGTCGCCTTGGCGGGCAGATCGACGCGCGGCGTCGACTGCCCAACGATCTTGTAGGCTTCGATTGCTTTGACGGACACATCGTCTGCCAGTTCAAGGCGGATCGTATCACCCGCGATCAGTTCGCCGTAACTGAGGCTGCGGTTGTCTCGCGTGCGGATTAATCCGTCGTCAACGACCAGTTCGCTCTCGGGTAGCTCAAGCCGCGCGGCGGCAAGCCCGATCAGGAACTGTCGCGCCTGTGCCGCGGCCTTGCGCAACGGCACCGCCGTGATCTGAATGGTTTCGCTGGCGATGGTCGGGCCCTGATTGGGCGCGCGCGAGGTATCGCCGAGCACGACGATCACGCGGGCCAGCGAAACGTCGAGTTCTTCGGCGACGATCTGGCTGAGCGCGGTGCGAATTCCGGTGCCGAGATCGACATGACCATTGAACGCAGTAACAATGCCGTCCGCGGTGATCTTGATGAAGGTTTCGAACCCGCCTCCACGAATATCGGATTCCGCGGGGCGAACTACTGAAAGCGATCCGGAACGCTTTTCGATCGAGCCGGTCGGCGATGACGGTGTTGCCATCACACGCGGCTCTCGACGGCATGTCCGGCCGCTCGGAGCGCGGCGCGAATGATCTCGACATGCGCCCCGCAACGGCAGAGGTTGTATTTCAGCGCCTCGATGATCTGCGCTTCCGATGGATGCGGATTATTCAACAATAGAGCTTTGGTGGACATGATCATGCCATTGAGACAGTAACCGCATTGCGCGGCCTGTTCGTCGATGAATGCCTGCTGTACAGGATCGCAATGCTCTCGGGAGCCCAATCCTTCCAGCGTCAGGATGTCGCGGTCGGCGCAGCCGCCGATCGGAATGACGCAGGAGCGTGCCGCAACGCCACCGATGAGAACGGTGCATGCGCCGCATTCGCCGAGGCCGCAGCCATATTTCGGTCCGTTCAGTTCGAGATCGTTGCGAAGGATATACAGCAGCGCCGTATCCGGCGAAGCGTCAACATCACGGACCTTTCCGTTCACGGTGAGGCGAGTGGGGGTATGCGGTGTGCTCATCGTTGCGGTCCGGTCTGCTGCATTGCAAAACGTCGGCAGTCATTGCCAACGATACCGTTTGTGTACAAACGTGCAAGACATCAGCGGCGATTGGTCACGATATGAACACGAGGGCGGGCAAATGAGTTTTTATGCGGCAGTCTAGTTTTTTGCGGCGGCGTGCGCTTGACAGTTTTGACGTCTACGCGCAACATCGTTCGTATACGAATGAAATGCCGGCTGCGGATCGCAGGATGACGATCCAGGTCAAGCACTCTCGTTCCGACTCGTGAGCTTGTCATGATGGATGAAGCAACCTCTGCTGTTGCGGGTCAGGCCGACAAGATCCGCTGCGATGCCTGTCCGGTGATGTGCTACATCAAGCCGGGCGCGGCGGGCGCATGCGATCGGTATGCCAATCATAACGGCGAACTGGTCCGCGTCGATCCCCATGTGGTGCTGGAACGCACGGTGTCGCACGGCGGGCGGCTGGTGCCGTTTCAGGCCGGGGGTGACTGGGATGGCAAGATTGTTCACGAGCCGGGCGTCTTCGTAACCGCCATCGGCGCCGGCACCACCTATCCGGATTATAAGCCGGCGCCCTTTATCGTTTCGTCCGAAGTCAATGGCGTCGATATGGTCACGGTGGTGACCGAGGGCATCTTCAGCTATTGCGGCGTCAAGGTGAAGATCGACACCGATCGTTATCTCGGCCCGGAAACCGCGACGGTTCGCGTCGAGGGTGAGGCGATCGGCCACGTTACCACGGGCGAATACGGTTCGCAGATGCTGTCGCTTGGCGGTGTGCATCATCTGACTGGCGGCTCCAAAAAAGAGGGCCGCGTGACCTGCGATGCGCTGATGGATCTGTCCAACGGCAAGCCGGTCGAAATGACCATTGACGGAGGTGCGACGGTTGTTGTCCAGGCCGGCTATCCGCCGATCGTTAATGGCGTTCCTGAGGAACGTATGCGCGTCGGCTGCGGCTCCGCGACGATCGGCATGTTCGCCAAGCAATGGCAGGGCAAGGTCGACGAGGTGGTGGTGGTGGACGATCACATCACCGGTGTTCTGTCGGAGCATCAGGCGGGCAAGCTGCTCGATATTCCCGACACCGGCATCAAGATGAAGGGTCGCCGCTCGACGCCCGGCCGCTATTTTCAAGTGGCCGAGCCGGGAACGGGTTGGGGCGGCACCAACATCTCGGATCCGCTGTCGATTCTCGGTCCTTTCAATCCGAAGGAAGCCCAGCCGGGAATGCGTATGCTGATGGTCAGCACAACCGGCGAACATGCAGCCTATTTCGAGCTGGATGAATCCTTGAAGCCTGTCGAAAAGCCAATGCCCTTAGCGTTGCAATCTTCGGTGGAGCGAATCCAGGAAAACTGCGAACCCGCGCTATGCACGGTGTTGTTCATGGGCGGCGCGGGTGGATCGTTGCGCGCCGGTGTTACCGACAATCCAGTGCGGCTGACGCGCTCGGTGAAGGATGCGCTGACGTCGGTGACTTGTGGCGGCGCGCCGGTCTATGTCTGGCCTGGCGGCGGCATCACCTTCATGGTCGATGTGACGCGCGTGCCCGAAGGCGCCTTTGGTTACGTTCCGACACCGGCGCTGGTCGCGCCGATCGAATTCACCCTGAAGCTCACGGACTATGCTGCGCTCGGCGGCCACATGGACTATGTGCGGCCGCTGGCTTCGCTGAAAGACAACACCGAGGTGCGGCAGCTTCCTCCGCAACTGACCGAGCCGAGGTCGCGCGCATGACCCGGCGCCCGCAGATCGGATGGCTTGCGGACCGCAGGCGGCTGCACCTGCAGGATGGTCCGATTGATCTGATCGTGGAAGCGCACGGCGCCAACGGCGATGTGCAACTCGCGTATGAAGCCGCGACGCACCGCTTCACTGGCCTGCTGGATGAACTTTGCGCGGAATTGCCGGAGTTGCGACGGCCGGCAGACCCCGACAAATGTTCCCTGCAAGGTGTTGTCGCGCGCCGGATGCATGCCGCTGTCGCGCCATTCGCGGCTGCGCATTTCATTACGCCGATGGCGGCGGTCGCGGGTGCTGTCGCTGAGGAAATTCTCGGCGCGATGGTGGATGCGGCGAACCTGAGGCGCGTATATGTTAACAACGGCGGCGATATCGCGTTGTATCTTGCGCCGGGTGAGCGATTCAAAGTGGGACTGGTCGATCGTCCCGATACGCCGAGCTTGATAGGGACAACGAGCATCGAGGCCTGCGACCCGTCTCGCGGCATTGCCACCAGCGGGCGGCAAGGCCGCAGTTTTTCGTTTGGTATTGCCGATGCCGTCACGGTGCTGGCCACGACCGCATCGCAGGCGGATGCGGCGGCCACGATCGTCGCTAACGCCGTCGATCTGCCTGGCCATCCTGCGATTGTCCGCACGCCTGCGAACGAGCTTCAGCCCGAAAGCGATCTCGGCGCGCGCCTTGTCACGCGCGGTGTCGGCCGATTGTCGCGTGCCGAAATCATTAGCGCGATCGAATCCGGAGCAAGCGAAGCAAGGGCGTTGCTGAGTGCGGGACTGATCGATGGCGCTTCGCTCCATCTGCAAGGCGAGACCTTCGTGGTTGCGCTTAAAGAGGTCGCGCCATCTGCGGCGCAGCCCGTTGTTCTGCCGGAGCGGTCGCAAGAAATGATGGATGCTTGAAATGATACGCAAGGAGCGTTTGCGATGAATGCCGTGATCCGCAAGATCGTAACCGTGGTCGAGGAAACCCGGATGGAAGCTGGCCGCGATGTCTCGCCACCGACGCGCCGCGCGGCTGCGATCGCAGTGATCGAGAATCCATTTGCCGGACGATATGTCGAGGATCTCACGCCACTGATCGCGATTGGTGAAGAACTGGGCGACCTGCTGACGAAAAAGGCGGTCGCTGCACTGGGTATTGAAGGTAGCAAAGCGCAAAGCTACGGTAAGGCGGCGGCGGTCGGCGAAAACGGTGAACTCGAGCATGCGGCAGCGATCTTGCATCCCAAAATGGGGACGCCAGTACGCAAGGTGTTGAGCAGAGGCGCAGCGTTGATCCCATCGTCGAAAAAACGAGGGGCCATGGGGACCAGTCTGGACATTCCACTCGGCCACAAGGACGCAGCCTTTGTGCGCAGTCACTTCGATGGCATGGAGGTGCAGATCAACGACGCACCACGGGCGAACGAAATCATGGTCGCCGTTGCCGTCACCGACAGCGGCCGTCCGCTGCCGCGTGTGGGCGGTTTGACGACCGCCGAAATCAAGGGAGAAGACGGTTTGCGTTAGGTCCTATCGTCTTCCACGGCAAACTATTTTAGAACGGAGTTCGCAGGACTGCCCCGCAATGAGGGAGGGGCAGAAAATAAGTGGGAGCGGAAGCTCTCGGTAACACTGGAGGTAGGGATGCGACAAGGTAAGTGGATCGTGAACAGTCTGTTGGGTGCGGGGCTGGGCGTCATGCTCAGCGGCGCGGCAACGGGCGCTATGGCTCAGGACGAGATCAAGATTGGCGAGATCAACAGTTATTCGCTGTTGCCGGCATTCACCGAACCCTATCGCAAGGGTTGGCAGCTCGCCGTTGAAGAAGTCAACGCCGCCGGCGGCATCAATGGGAAGAAGCTCGTCGTCGTGTCCAAAGATGACGCCGGCAAACCCGCTGAGGCGCAGACCGCCGCCAACGAGTTGGTGTCGAACGAAGGGGTCGCCATGTTGACCGGTACCTTCCTGTCGAACATCGGCCTTGCCGTTAGCGATTTTGCCAAGCAAAAAAAGGTGTTCTTCCTCGCCGCCGAACCCCTGACCGACGCCATCACCTGGGAGAAGGGCAACCGCTATACGTTCCGCCTTCGCCCGTCGAACTACATGCAGGCGGCGATGCTGGTGGAAGAAGCCGCGAAGCTGCCGGCCAAGAAGTGGGCTACCATCGCGCCCAATTATGAGTACGGCCAGTCGGCCGTTAGCGTGTTCAAGAAACTTCTGTCGGCCAAGCGGCCTGATATCCAGTGGGTCGATGCGCAGTGGCCACCGCTCGGCAAGATCGACGCCGGTCCGGTGGTGCAGGCGCTGGCGAACGCCAATCCGGACGCGATCCTCAACGTGGAGTTCGGTGGCGATCTGGTGAAGTTCGTTCGCGAGGGCAACACGCGCGGCCTCTTTAAGAACCGTTCGGTCGTCAGCTTCCTGACTGGCGAGCCGGAATATCTCGACGCGCTGAAGGATGAAGCTCCAACGGGATGGATCGTCACCGGCTATCCCTGGTACGACATCAAGACACCCGAACACTCGGCTTTCCTCAAGGCCTATCAGGACAAGTACAAGGACTATCCGCGGCTCGGATCGATCGTCGGCTACGAGACGATCAAAGCCGCGGCGGCGATTCTCGCCAAGGCGAACTCCACCGATCCGGAGAAATTGATCGCGGCGGCGGAGGGCATCTCGCTGCCGTCACCGTTCGGCGAGATCACCTTCCGCAAGATCGATCACCAGTCGACGCTCGGAGCCTTCGTCGGCAAGACCGCGGTTAAGGACGGCAAGGGTATTATGGTCGACTCGGTTTATCGCAAGGGGTCGGACTATTTGCCGAGCGACGCGGAAGTCGAAAAGCTTCGGCCCAAGGATTGACGTCATCGGCCGCGGACGCTCAAGCGTCCGCGGCATTTTTGTTAGCGCGGATCTCAGATGGCCTTTTACGTCGTCCAGTTCCTGACCGGTCTTGCCAGCGCGGCGTCGCTGTTTCTGGTCGCATCGGGCCTGTCGATCATTTTTGGCGTGACGCGCATCGTCAATTTTGCGCACGGTGCGTTTTATATGCTCGGTGCCTACGTCGCGTATACGTTGACGGAGCGGCTGTCCGGCGCGCTGGGGTTCTGGGGCGGCATCGTCATGGCGGCGCTGGCTGTCGCGGCGTTCGGCGTTCTTATCGAGATGATCCTGCTGCGGCGCATCTACCGATCGCCGGAGCTGTTTCAGCTTCTCGCCACCTTCGGACTAACCCTGATGATAGAGGACATCGTCGTCCTGATCTGGGGTCCAAATGATCTGCTTGGCCGCCGCGCGCCGGGCTTTCGTGGCGCGGTTGATTTCTTCGGCCAGCAAATTCCAACCTATGATCTATTCCTGATCGTTCTCAGCCCGATTGTTCTCGGCGTGCTCTGGTTGTTGTTTCGCCGCACACGCTGGGGCGTGCTGGTGCGCGCGGCAACGCAGGACCGCGATATGGTGGCCGCGCTCGGCGTCAATCAGAAGTGGCTGTTCACCAGCGTTTTCGCACTTGGCGTCTTTCTCGCGGCATTCGGTGGTGCTTTGCAAATACCGCGTGACGCGGCCAATCATGCCATGGACCTCAGCATCATCGTCGACGTTTTTGTCGTGGTGGTGATTGGTGGTCTCGGCAGCATTATCGGCGCGTTCGT
Organism: Pseudomonadota bacterium; assembly: GCA_041691515.1. Classification (GTDB taxonomy): domain Bacteria; phylum Pseudomonadota; class Alphaproteobacteria; order Rhizobiales; family Xanthobacteraceae; genus Nitrobacter. The sequence goes on from JBEPUM010000001.1 coordinate 38,519, forward strand.
CGCGGCTGTACTCGTTTCCGAACTCAACGCGTTCGGTATTTTGATCTTTCCGAAGATTTCGATCATCCTCGTTTTCCTCGTGATGGCAGTGGTGTTGATCGTGCGGCCCTGGGGGTTGTTCGGAAAACCGGAGGCGCCGGCCCGCAAGACGCCGGGCCTCACCGTGCGGCCATGGCGGCCGCTGACCGGAAACGAACGCCTCGCGATGATCGGAATTCTGATCGCTGCGGCGGCCCTGCCACTGGTCGGCGGCACCTATGTACTGACCGTTGCCTCGGAAATCGCGATCTTCGTCATCTTCGCCGCCAGCCTGCATTTTCTGATGTCGGTGGGCGGATTGGCATCGTTCGGACACGCCGCGTATTTCGGCCTCGGCGCTTACGGCGTTGCGTTTCTGGCCAAGATGGCCGGACTGCCGATGATTGTCTGCCTTCTGATCGGACCGCTGTTGGGCCTGCTCGGTGCCGCGGTGTTCGGCTTCTTCGCGGTGCAGTTGTCCGGCGTCTATTTCGCGATGCTGACGTTGGCATTCGCTCAGATCGTCTGGTCGATCGCGTTTCAGTGGGTCGGCGTCACCGGCGGTGACAACGGGATTCTCAGCGTGTGGCCCGCCGCGTGGGCCAGCGGCGCCGCGAATTTCTACTGGTTATCGCTCGGCATCGCGGCTCTTGTGGTCGCTGGGTTGCGGATCATGGTTTTTTCACCCTTCGGCTACGCCCTGCGCGCGACCCGCGATTCCGCGCTGCGTAGCGAGGCGATTGGCATCGACGGCAAGCGGATTCAATGGACGGCGTTCGTGATCGCCGGAACAGCCGCGGGCATTGGTGGCGCGCTGTTTGCATTTCTCAAGGGCAGCGTGTTTCCCGACAGCGTCGGTATCTCGCTTTCGGTCGACGCGCTTGTCATGGTTCTGCTCGGTGGCGTTGAAACCGTCTCGGGCGCAATTGTGGGAGCGATTGTCTACAAAGCGCTGAACATCTGGCTGGTCAGTCACACCGATCTATCGAAGCTTGTACTCGGCGCGGTCATCGTCCTGATCGTGGTGGCGTTTCCCAAGGGGATCGTCGGCATGCTCGACACGCTGCGAGCCCGCTGGGCCCCCGCGCCGAAGCCCGCCGTTCTGGCCTCGCAGATCGAGACGGCCGAATGAGTACAGCGCCCATCCTTCTTTCGGTTGAAGGCCTCACCAAATCCTACGGCGGGGTTCATGCCGTGCGCGACGTGTCGTTTTCGCTCAGGGCGGGGGAGATTCTCGCTTTGATCGGCCCCAATGGCGCTGGCAAGAGTACCTGCTTCAATATCCTCAACGGCCAGATTACGCCCGGCAGCGGCCGGGTGCGGTTGCTGGGCCGGGACACTACCGGTGAGAAGCCTCGTGCGATCTGGCGGCTCGGTGTTGGCCGCACGTTCCAGATCACAGCAACATTCCCCAGCATGACGGTGAGGGAAAATGTTCAGGTCGCGCTGGTGTCGCACCATTCCCGGCTTTTCAATATGTTGTCGTCAGCGCCACGGCTGGCCTGCGAGGAGGCAGAGCGCCTACTCGATCTGGTTGGCATGAACGGGTACGCTGATCGGCCTTGCGGTGAACTCGCCTACGGTGATCTCAAGCGGCTTGAACTCGCGATCGCGCTCGCCAACCAGCCGAAGCTGCTGCTGATGGACGAGCCGACGGCCGGCATGGCGCCGCGCGAACGTATCGAACTCATGCGGCTCACGGCGCGAATCGCGCGCGAGCAATCGATCGGTGTGCTGTTTACCGAGCATGACATGGATGTAGTGTTCGAGCATGCCGACCGCATTCTGGTGCTCAATCGCGGCGCGCTGATCGCCGAAGGTATTCCCGAAGAGGTGCGGTGCAATCCTCAGGTGCGCGCGATCTATCTCGGTGAGGGTCTGGTCTATGACGCGCGCCATCGCGAAGGGGCGCCCGCATGAAGCTCTCGGTTCATGGCCTCAACAGCTACTATGGGCAGGCGCATATCCTGTTCGACGTCGCGCTCGAGGTCGGTAGCGGCGAGGTCGTCGCCCTGCTGGGCCGCAACGGGGCCGGCAAGTCGACGACTTTCCGCTCCATTGTCGGACTTGTCGAACAGCGTGAGGGCCGGATCGTATTCGAGGGCAAGGATGTGTCCGCCGAACCCACCCATGCCATTGTTCGCAGCGGGCTCGGGTATGTTCCGGAGGAGCGCCGCATCTTCACCGATCTGACGGTGGAGGAAAATCTCGAAGTGGGCCGCCAGCCGCCGCGCCCGAATGCGCCGCAATGGACCCGCGATAAGCTGTTCACGCTGTTTCCAAATCTCGGCGAGATGAAGAACCGGCCAGGCGGGCGTATGAGTGGCGGCGAACAGCAGATGCTGACAATCGCCCGCACATTGATGGGCAATCCCTCGCTGGTGCTGCTGGATGAACCGTCGGAAGGCCTGTCGCCAAAAATCGTGGAGCAGATGGTCGAGGCGATCATGACCATGAAGAAGGAGGGCGTCAGTATCGTCGTGTCGGAGCAGAATCTGCACTTCGCCAACCTGATCTCCGATCGCGCCTATATCATCGAACGCGGGCGCATCTGTTTCAGTGGCACGATGAAGGAACTCGAGGCGCGTCCGGACATCCGCGATGCGCACCTCGCCGTATAGCCGGCATCGCCGGATGATTGTCCGGCGCGATGAATTGCAGGGGAATTGAAATGGTCAAGGCGCCGTCTGTGAAGACAGCCTCTTCGAACAAAGGCGCTTCGCCCAAGCGGAGCTCGAAGCTGTCTTATATTCTTGACGAACAGGTAGGATTCATCCTGCGCCAGGTCTCGCAACGTCACTCGGCGATCTTTGCTAATTCGATCGGCATCAATCTGACGCCGACGCAGTGGGCGGCGTTGTCGAAACTGATGGAAACCGGTCCGTGCTCGCAAAATCAGCTCGGGCGGCTGACTGCGATGGATGTCGCGACCATCAAGGGCGTGATCGACCGGCTTACTGCGCGCGGGCTAACCGAGACCGGGTCCGATCCAGAGGATGGGCGCCGCCTGATCGTCAGCCTGACACGCGCCGGGCAGCAGACGGCTGAAAAAGCTGCGCCCAACGCGCATGCGATCACGCGCGAGACGCTGGCTCCGCTTGATGCCAAGGAGCGCGAGACATTGGTCGCGCTGCTGAGCAAGCTGCGCTAATTAATTGTCGTTCCGATCAGCGATCGAGCAACGCCTTGAAATCGGCGCGGGCGCGCTGCGCCTCGCGCTTCGCCGTTGCCGAGACTTCGCCCAGCCCAAAGTAGCCGTGAATGAGGCCTGGGCCGTCGTAATAGGTGGTGGGCACGCCCGCGGCCTTGAGCGCGTCGGCATAGGCTTTGCCTTCATCGCGCAGCGGATCGAACCACGCTGTGCAAACTACTGCCGCTGCGAGTCCAGCCAGATTTTTCGCGCGTAACGGCGACACGCGCCAGTCGGCGCCGTGGCTGGCGTCTTCGAGGTAATGTCCGGCGAACCATTCCATCACCGCGCGCGAGAGGAAGTAATCTTCCGCGTTTTCTGTCCGTGACGGGAAGCGGGCGTTCTCGCCGACATCCGAATAGTTTCCAGCGGCGTCGATGACAGGATAGACCAGCATCTGGCCAGCGAGCTTGATGCCGGTGTCGCGGCAGGCGATGGCGACCGCCGCGGCGAGATTGCCGCCGGCGCTGTCGCCGGCGACGCCGATGCGCGAAACGTCGTCGCCAAATTCGGAGACGCGCGCGATCACATCGCGCACAGCAGTGAAGCAATCCTCGAATGCGCCGGGAAAGCGCGTTTCCGGCGGACGACGATAGTCGACAGAGATGACGACGGCGCCGGTCTCGATGGCGAGCAGGCGCGCCTGCCGGTCATGGGTTTCGAGATCGCCGGCGACCCAGCCGCCTCCGTGGAAGAACACGACGGTTGGCGACTTGTCTTGCCCATTGTGATAGACGCGGGCGGCGAGAGGGCCGGCCGCTCCCTTCACCTTGATGTCCGAGACGCTTTCGACTTCCGGCGGAGGCACCGCGGCGCGCGCCGCTGCTAGCGCTCGCAGCGCGTCCCGCGCGCTCTGCGGCGTCATGGTCAGTGGATCGCGCAGCGGCAGCTTTGGAATGACTTCAGCGATGGCGGGATCGAGCGGCGTCGACATGATGTGTTCCTTTTGACGCGTCAGTGCCCGGCAACAACGGTCGGCACCTTGCCGGCCGGTGGCGTGTTGCGGCTGCGCTGGGTGCGGACGATGCCGTCGATGATCGTCATCCCGATGCCGGGAAGATCGCCGAGTTGGATGCTGTCGAGGATGTTCTTGCCGGCCGAGTGCTGCGCCTTGTCCATGATGACAAAGTCGGCGGCACGGCCGATCTCGACGATGCCGCAATCCAGCGCCCGCATCCGCGCCGTGTTGCCGGTCGCGAAGCAGAAGGCGGTCTCGGCGGGTACCTCGCCGAGCGAGGATAATAACGAGATCATGCGCAAAATGCCGAGCGGCTGCACGCCGGAACCGGCGGGCGCATCAGTTCCGAGAATGACGCGGCTGAGATCGTTCATCTCGCGCGCGATGCGCAGCGTGTAGAGCGCGGCGCGTTCGTTGCCGTTGTGAACCAGTTCGAGTCCGCGCTTGCAGCCCTCGCAGATGCAGCGGATCTGGCCATCAGGCAGGGCGGTATGGCCGCCGTTGATGTGACCGACGATATCGGTATCGGCTTCCAGCACCACATCCGCATCGATCAAGCCGGAGCCGGGAATCGAGGGGCCGCCGGTATGGATCGTGCTGTTCATGCCGTACTTGCGCGCCCACGCCACCATCTTGCGCGCGGTCGGTCCGTCCTTGACGTCGCCGAGCCCGACTTCGCCAAGCCATCGGACGCCGGCCGCGGCCATTTCCTTGAAATCTTCTTCGACCATGCCCGGCTCGATCACCGGCGCACCGGCGAGAACCTTGACACCGCCGGGACGCAGGTTGGCGAAGGAGCGCTGCGCAAAGATCGCCATCGCCTTGAGGCCGACGATGTCCTTCGGACGGCCGGGCATGTGAACTTCACCGGCTGAAATCATGGTGGTGACGCCGCCATGCAAGAAACTATCGATCCAGCCGATCTGGTTCTGGCGTGGCGTCCATTCGCCAGCAACCGGATGCACGTGACTGTCGATCAGACCCGGAGTGACGGTGGTGCCGTTGGCATCGACGACGGTGGTTGCGCCTTCCTGGTCGACATTCTTGGCGCGGCCGATCGCGGTGATTTTTCCGTTCTCGGCAACAATCGTGTCCGCGTCGAGAATGGGGTTTTCCATGGCGCCGCTCAGCAGCAGGCCGATGTTGCGGACGACGAGCTTGGTGGGACCGGAGGGGCCTTGGGGGGCGTCGTGAGCCATGGATTTTTCCTTTTCTCTCAATGCCTTGACTGGCGTCAAATCGCATCTTGACCCCGCCTTGACGGTTGGATCAAGATGGATTATTCATTTGTATACGAATGAATGTATACAAATGAATTGTCGCGGCACAATGCAGGCTTGCCGCACATTCCGCAACTGGCCCCGACCGAATCTGGAACGGCCAAATCTGGAATCAACGGCATGAGCAATTTCAATCAAGAGAGCGTTCTCAGCGTCCATCACTGGACCGACACGCTGTTCTCCTTCACCACGACGCGCGATCCGTCGTTCCGTTTCCGCAACGGCGAATTCACGATGATCGGCCTCAAGGTGGGAGAGAAGCCGCTGCTGCGTGCTTACAGCGTCGCCAGCGCGAACTACGAGGACCGGCTGGAATTCTTTTCGATCAAGGTACCGGATGGGCCGCTGACTTCGCGCCTTCAGCATCTGAAAGAGGGCGACGAAATCATCGTCAGCCGTAAGGCGACCGGCACGCTGGTGATCGACAATCTGGAGGACGGCCGCAATCTCTATCTGATCGGTACCGGCACCGGCCTCGCGCCGTTTCTCAGCGTCATCAAGGATCCCGAGACCTATGATCGCTTCGAGAAGGTGGTGCTGTTGCACGGCTGCCGCCGCGTCGCCGAACTCGCCTATGGCGAGATGATCACCGAAAAGCTGCCGAACGACGAACTGATCGGCGAACTCGTGCGCAATCAACTGATCTACTACCCGACAGTGACGCGCGACCCGTTCCGCAACCGCGGCCGCATCACCGACCTGATGGCGTCGGGAAAACTGTTCAGCGACATCAATCTGGCCTCGCTCGATGCTGCGCACGATCGCGTCATGATCTGCGGCAGCCCGGCGCTGCTCAGCGACACGCACGAGTTGCTGACACGGCGCGGCTTCGTCGAGGGCAATCACGGTGAGCCCGGCCAGTTCGTGGTCGAGAAAGCTTTTGCGGAGCGATAAGGCGGCGCACTCGCTCAGGTAATTCGGTTTCCATTTGGAAACTGCGATATCCAACTCTGGAGTCGGCCGTTTTCAATCCCGCTGGCCTATGCTCTAATCGAGCCAATGGCCGCGGGAGGACTCCATGCAAACCGGCATCCCCTGCATGCTGATGCGGGGCGGCACCTCAAAGGGTGCCTATTTCATGTCGGCGGATCTGCCCGCCGACAAGGACAGCCGCGATCGGATTCTGCTCGGCGCACTCGGTTCGCCCGACCCGAGGCAGATCGACGGCATCGGCGGCGCGCATCCACTCACCAGTAAAGTGGCCATCGTCTCCCGTTCGACTGAACCCGGCATCGATATCGATTTTCTGTTCGCGCAGGTTGTCGTGGACAAGGCCGCGGTCGACACCACGCCGAACTGCGGCAACATCCTGTCAGGCGTTGCACCGTTCGCGATCGAGCGCGGTCTGATCAAGGCTGTTCATCCGGCAACGCGGGTGCGGGTCCGGACCATCAATACAGGGACCGTTGCCGATCTTCTGGTGCAGACGCCGCAAGGCGTCGTGAATTACGAGGGCGATACCCGCATCGACGGCGTTCCCGGAACCTCTGCCCTGATCGCGGTCGATTTTCTGGATGCGGCTGGTTCTGTCTGTGGCGCCTTGTTGCCGACGGGAAATAATGTCGATCGCGTCGAGGGCGTCGATGTGACGTTGATCGACAACGGCATGCCTGTCATCGTCATGGCGGCAGCGGACGTCGGGATTACCGGGTACGAGTCGCGCGACCAGCTTAACGCGGATACGGCGCTGAAAGCACACATCGAGCGTATCAGGCTCGCGGCGGGACCGCTCATGAATCTCGGCGATGTCTCCGCCAAAGTTGTTCCGAAGATTGCGCTGCTGGCGACGCCGCGCGCCGGCGGCCACGTCGCGACGCGCAGCTTCATCCCGCATGAATGCCATGCGTCGATCGGTGTGTTTGCCGCGGTTTCGGTCGCGACCGCCTGCGTGCTGCCGGGATCACCGGGAGCACGTATCGCCAACGTGCCGGATGGTCCGGTCAAGACGTTCTCGGTCGAACATCCGACCGGAGAATTCACCGTGCGCCTCGAGGTCGAAGGGGATGCCAGCGCTCCGATCGTGAGGCGCGCAGGACTGGTGCGGACGGCGCGCAAGCTGTTCGATGGTACGGTTTTCGTATCGTCACAAGCAGCGCACGGCTGGATGATTGATGCCACGCGGCAGGCCGCCGAATAAATCCGACGATATCGAACAGGAGATTTTCGTTTCATGGTTGCTTCCAGCAAGACCGGCCTCGTTGTTTCCGCGCATCCCGGGGATTTCGTATGGCGTGCAGGCGGCGCGATCGCGCTGCATGCCAAACGGGGCTATCGCGTCAAGATTGCCTGCCTGTCCTACGGGGAACGCGGCGAAAGCCAGTTCGCTTGGAAAGCGGCGGGCGTGAAGATGGAAGACGTCAAGGCGCAGCGAAAAGATGAAGCTGCGCGGGCGGCGGAATTGCTGGGTGCGGAGATCGAGTTTTTTGATGCCGGCGATTATCCGCTGCGCAGCACGCCCGCGATGCTCGAGCGGCTGATCGACATCAACCACGAGCTCAAGCCATCTTTCATCCTGACCCACGCTTTGCAGGATCCCTACAACGTCGATCATCCGGAAGCCACGCGGCTGGCGCAGGAAGCCCGGATCATCGCGCAGGCCGCCGGTCACAAACCCGACCACACGCGGACCTACAGCGCACCGCCGGTATTTCTGTTCGAGCCGCACCAACCCGAGCAGTGCGATTTCAAGCCGAACGTCATCGTCAATATCGAGAGGTCTGGGAGACGAAGCGGAAGGCGTTCGAGATTCTCGCCGCCCAGCGTCACCTCTGGGACTACTACACGCGCGTCGCGCTGAACCGGGGCATGCAGGGTGGCCGCAACACGGGCAAAGCCATGACTTATGGCGAAGCTTATCAGCGCCTGTTCCCCATGGTGCTGGAGGAATTCTCCTGACCGAAGATCGTGTCGGTCGGTTCGAATTATGAAAGTTGCGATATGATGCCCGAGCCCGTCCTTGATCTGGCCCATCTCGGCCACATGGAATTGTTGACGCCGAAGCCAGACGAAAGCTTGAAGTTTTTCGTCGACGTGATGGGCATGACGATCAGCGGCCGCAAGGACGAGTCGGTGTACTTGCGCGGATGGGACGACTACGAACGCTATTCGCTGAAGCTCACGGCATCCAAGACGTCAGGCATGGAACACATGGCGTTGCGCGCGCGCAGTCCGCAAGCGCTGGAGCGGCGGGTTGCCGCGCTCAAGGGATCGGAGTTCGCGATCGGCTGGACCGACGGCGATCTTGGTCATGGGCCTGCATATCGGTGCCGCGATCCTGATGGCCACATCGTCGAACTCTATTACGAGACCGAATGGTATCAGGCGCCCCCGGAGCTGAAGCCCGCCTTGAAAAATCAAGCGCAGCGCTTTCCGGCACGCGGCATCAACGTGCGCAGACTCGATCACCTCAACTGTCTGGCCGTCGACATCAAGGCTAACCGGATCTTCTTCGAGACCTATCTCGGCTGCCGGCTCACCGAACAGATCGTGCTGAACGACGGCACCGAGGCAGCAATGTGGATGACGATGTCGAACAAGAGTTACGACTTCGCCTATTCACGCGATCATTCCGGCACGAAGGGCCGCTTCCATCACGTCACTTACGCGCTCGACAGCCGCGAGGACATCTTGCGCGCGGCTGATATCTTTCTGGAAAACGGCGTGTTCATCGAGACCGGCCCGCACAAGCACGCGATCCAGCAGACGTTCTTTCTCTATGTCTACGAGCCCGGCGGCAATCGCGTTGAAGTCGCCAACGCCGGCGCGCGTCTCATTCTCGCGCCGGACTGGAAGCCGATCGTGTGGACCGAAGAGGAGCGTAAGAAAGGGCAGGCCTGGGGTTTGAAGACGATTGAATCCTTTCACACCCACGGCACGCCACCCGTTCCGCGCACGGCGGGCTAGTCAGTTCTTTCGCGATTGCCGATATAGATGTGCGGGATGTGTTGAGTCCAACCGCGCTTGACCAGCGCCGAACAGCTTTTCGCGCAAGGTGCCGGGCTGATAGGCCGTTTTGTAGAGACCGCGCGCGGTGAGTTCGGGCACCAGCAGATCGGCGACATCCTCGAAACATTCCGGTGTCACCGTGTAGCAAAGGTTGAGGCCGTCGACGTCGGTCTGTTCGACCCAGGCTTCGATGGCATCAGCAGCCGACTGGGGAGTGCCGACGACGACAGGGCCCGCGCCGCCGATGGCGACATGTTCGGCGACTTCGCGCACGGTCCAGACGCGATCGGGATCGGCACGCGTGACGTTGTCCAGGGCCGAACGCCCTGCCTCGTTCTCCACGTGCTCGACCTTCTGATCGAGCGCAAGGCCGGAAAAGTCCACGCCGGTCCAGCCGGACATCAGCGTCAGCGCGCCTTCATGGCTGACATGACGGCGATACTCTGCATGTTTTGCCTCGGCTTCCTGTTGCGTCTTGCCAAGGATCACGGTCATCATACTGAACATCAGGATATCTGATGGCTTTCGCCCGTATTTCGGTGCGAGCGCACGGATCGCCGCGACGCGCGGCCCGATCACCTTCGCTGATGGTCCCGACATGAAAACGCACTCGGCGTGCTTGGCCGCGAACTCGCGGCCGCGCGGCGACGTGCCGGCCTGGTACAGCACAGGCGTACGCTGCGGCGAGGGCTCGCTGAGATGAATGCCGTCGACCTTGTAGTCGTCGCTGTCATGACGCACACGATGAACTTTCGTGGGGTCGGTGAAAATGCCACGCGCGCGGTCGCGCAGCACGGCGTCGTCCTCCCAGCTCCCTTCCCACAATTTGTAGACGACCTCCATGTATTCGTCCGCGACGTCGTAACGCGCGTCGTGAGCGGTTTGTCCACCCTTGCCCATGCCGCGCGCGGCACTGTTAAGATAGCCGGTGACGATGTTCCAACCGATACGTCCCTCCGTGAGATGGTCGAGCGTCGACATCCGTCGCGCGAAGGGGAAGGGCGGCTCGTAGGACAGTGTGCAGGTGACGCCGAAACCGAGATTCTGCGTCACCGCGGCCATCGCTGAAATCAGCATCATCGGGTCGTTGACGGGGACCTGCGCAGCATTCCGCAATGCCGCATCGGGCGTGCCGCCGAACACGTCGTAGGTGCCGAGCACATCGGCGAGGAACATGCCGTCGAACCGGCCGCGCTCCAGGATGCGAGCGAGATCGAGCCAATATGGCAGGCGATTATAGTCACTGGAGCGATCGCGCGGGTGTGTCCAGAGGCCGGGCGATTGATGGCCGACACAGTTCATGACGAAAGCGTTGAGACGGATTTGTCGGGCCACGGCGAGGTCCTTTAAGGTGTCTGTCGCGAATGTCTGTACGACAAAATAGTGGCTTGAGGGAGAGCGTATTTCCAGGTCAGCGTCGAAGCAAAGAACAAGCCGCGGGAGGGTCGCGCCGGCTCTGGACATTCCGGCGACGGCCCCCGATAACAGCCGGGACAGGTCCTGAAAGAAGACGTAGCGGGAGTAACGCCATGAAGAGTTTCAAGGTCACCGATTTCAATGCCCCTCTGACGGAGATCGATGAACCGACGCCGCAGCCGGCCGGAACGCAGGTCGTGATCAAGGTCAAGGCGGCGGGTGTCTGTCACAGCGACCTTCACATCTGGGAAGGTGGCTACGATCTCGGCCACGGCCGCAAGCCGCTGTCGTTAAAGGATCGCGGCGTGTCGCTGCCCCGCACGATGGGGCATGAGACCGTGGGCGAAGTGATCGCGCTCGGTCCGGACGCAAAAGGCGACATCAAGGTCGGAGACGTCGCGCTGGTTTATCCCTGGATAGGTTGCGGCAAGTGCGCGACTTGTCTCGGCGGCGACGAGAACATGTGCCTGACGCCGCGGTCGCTCGGCGTCTATTGTGACGGTGGCTATGCCGACCACATGACGGTGCCGCATCCGCGCTACCTCATCAATCTCAAGGGACTCGATCCTGTTTCAGCCGCGCCTTACGCCTGTTCGGGCGTGACCACTTACAGCGCGCTCAAGAAGGTTGAGAACGATCTCGCCAATCCGATCGTCATCTTCGGTGCCGGCGGCCTTGGCTTGATGGCGCTGTCCCTTCTGAAGGCAATGGGTGGCAAGGGCGCGATCGTGGTGGATATTGATGCGCGCAAGCGTGAGGCGGCCGAGAAGGCCGGTGCGCTGGGCTCCGTCGACGGCGCCGCTCCTGACGCGCTGGCGCAGATTGCCGCCAAAGCCGGTGGCCCGGTGCGCTCGGTGATCGATCTCGTCGGTAACCCGCAGACAGCACAACTCGGCTTCGACTGCCTGACCAAGGGCGGCAAGCTGGTGATGGTCGGCCTGTTCGGTGGCGGCGCGCCGTGGGCGCTGCCGCTGATCCCGATCAAGGCCATCACTATTCAGGGTAGCTATGTCGGTAATCTGCGTGAGACCGAAGAGTTACTCGATCTGGTGCGAACCAAGAAGGTGCCGCCGATTCCGGTGACGCCGTTGCCGCTCAAGGCCGCCAATCAGGCGCTGATCGACTTGCAGAAGGGTAAGCTGGTTGGGCGAGCGATCCTGACGCCATAAATCCGGCGGCACCACAACATTCCGCGCTTTCAGGGTTCGCTCTGAGGCGCGGAGATCTATTGTCCGGTAAATCGCGGCTTGCGCTTCTCCATGAAGGCGCGGCGGCCCTCGCGAAAGTCCTCACTGTCCATGCAGGCGGTGCCGATCCGTTTGATCGCGTCCATGTCGCGTCCAGCAGGGTCTTTCAGCACCTCGGCGATCGTGATTTTGGCGGCTTGTACCGCCAGCGGCGCATTGCCGGCGATGGTCGTGGCAATCTCCGTAGTGGCGGACCACAGATCGGCATCGGGAACGACGCGATCGACCAACCCGATCCGCGCCGCTTCCGCCGCGTCGATGCGCATGCCCGTGTACATCAGCAGCCGCGCCTGTGACGGGCCGACTAGCGAGACCAGATTTCTCAGGCCACCGTAGCCGTAGGCAATTCCAAGCTTGGCGGCGGGAATGCCAAACTGGCCGTTTGCCGCGGCGATGCGGATATCGGCGGACATCGCGATCTGCATGCCGCCGCCGAGACAGAAGCCCTTGATACTGGCGATGATCGGCTTCGAATAGTTCGCCAGCAGTTCACGCTGGACGGCGTTTCGGTTCGCATACTCCTCGGATGCTTGGGCGTTGTGACGCTCTTTCTCGAACTGGCTGATGTCGGCTCCCGATACAAACGCCTTGTCGCCGGCACCTCGCAAAATCACCACGCGGATCGTGGGGTCGTCCCGTAAATGGATCAGCGATTGACCTAAGCCCTCCCACATCTCGAGCGATATCGCATTTCGCTTTTCGAGATTGTTGAAGGTGATGACCCCAATACCGTCGGCCGCGGTTTGCAGGATCTTGCCGCCGGCGAAGTTTATTTCGCCATCGTTCTTTGTAGTCTCTGTCATTGGATCGCTCTCGGCAGGGCGGAGGTTGTGACCGATATCCGCGGCGCGGATTTTTCAAACGTCATAGCATTGTGACGGCGCTGGCCAAAGCGGCTTCGATCGCACGCGCGATTTCGACGGCAACGGTCTTGCGACTGAACCCGGCGTCGCGAGGTTAAGGAACTTCTAAGGAGCATGTGCTTACTGTCGCCGACTATTCCCATGGCGCAGCATGCTGCCTTTCGCGACCGGAGAACCCTGTGAAATCGTTCAATAACCTCCCCATCACTGCAAAACTCGGAATCCTGGTAGGCGTCACCTTGCTGGGGCTATGCGCCGCGGGCGTCATGGCAGCCAAGCTGGTCAGCCAGCAAATGCAGAATGCGCGGATGGAACAGACCCACGCCATCGTCGATCTGTCGCTGAACATGGCCAAGGGACTGCAAAAGCAGGTCGAGGCGGGCGAACTGACCAAGGACGCGGCGATCAAGGAATTCTCGACGCGGGCCCAGACGCTGAAATATGACAACGGGGCCGGCTATGTCTTCGCCTATACGATGGACGGCATCACCGTTTCGTCGCCGGAGCCGAAGCAAATCGGCACCAACCGGCTCGACGTGGAGACCGCAGGCCGCAAGCTGGCGCGCGAACTGCGCGACGGCGTCGCCGCCAAAGGCAACGTGACGCTGTACTACCAGTATATGAAGCCCGGACAGGAAAAGCCGATCCGGAAGGTGTCCTATGCGGTTGCCGTTCCCGGCTGGAATTTATTCGTCGGCACCGGTGCCTATCTCGACGATCTCGATGCCAAACTGATGCCGATCGTCTGGACGCTCGTTCTGGCGACGCTCGCGATTGCGCTGGTGTCGGGCGTCATTGCCTGGCTCGTTGCCCGCAGCATTACGCGGCCTCTCAATCAGCTCGGCACCCGGATGCAGGACATCGCGGCGGGGCAGCTCGATGCGGACATCCCGGGCGTCGGCCGCGGCGACGAGATCGGCTCAATGGCCGCGACGGTGCAGATCTTCAAGGACAACGCCATTCGCATCAAAAGTCTCGAGCAGGAAGAAGCCGCAACACAGCAGCGCGCCACAAACGAGCGTCAGGCAATGATGGTCAATCTGGCGGACGGTTTTGAGCGGAGCGTTAATGGCGTTGTGCAGTCGGTATCGGCTTCCGCTGCCGAGATGCAGGCAACGGCGACATCCATGACGGCAACTGCCGGCGACACCAGTGAGCGGGTGTCGACCGTCAGTGCGGCATCGGACAAGGCCCTGAGCAATGTTCAGACTGTCGCGGCGGCGGCGGAAGAACTTTCGGCGTCGGTTTCGGAAATCTCGCGTCAGGTTGCTCAGTCGGCCGAGATTGCAAAACAGGCGGTCGGTGAAGCCGACCGCACCAACACGACCGTGCAGTTGTTGTCGGGGGCGGCCGATAAGATCGGTGAGGTGGTGCAACTGATTCAGAACATCGCGGCGCAGACCAACCTGCTGGCGCTGAACGCAACGATCGAGGCTGCGCGCGCCGGCGAGGCCGGGCGTGGGTTCGCGGTGGTGGCGTCCGAGGTCAAGGCACTGGCAACGCAGACCGCGAAGGCGACCGAGGAAATCTCGGCGCAGGTTTCAAGCATGCAGTCCACGACCAATGACGCGGTCGCGGCCATCGGCGGTATCTCGACCACAATCGAGAAGATGAGCGAGATCGCGATGACGATCTCCTCGGCGGTCGAAGAACAGGGTGCGGCGACACGCGAGATTGCGCGCAACATCCAGGCCGCAGCGGCAGGATCAAGCGAGATTTCGAGCCATATCGGCGGCGTCAACGAGGCCGCCAGTGCGACCGGCGCGGCGGCGACCCAGGTTTTGACGGGCGCCAGCGAGCTCGATCGGCAGGCCGGGATGCTGCGTTCGGCGGTGGACGAGTTCTTGAACCAAGTTCGCGCGGCGTAACCGCGCGACGGAGACTTCAGCCTCTATCGGGGTCTTTCGCGGGGCGGCGCATCTGGGCCGCCCCGTTTCTTTTGGTAAGCCCATAACAGGCTCCCCTGCAGCGGATACGGGCCCTGCGTTTGGGGCTTTTGACCATGGCTCGCGGGATCGGGTATTGCTGTTGGCCACTGCATGAGTTCCCGGATCTGAACCCAATATGACCGACTTCCACGGCGTCTTTCCCTATCTCGTTTCCCCCGTTGCCTCCGATGGAAATGTCCGCACTGACGTGCTGGGCCGTCTCTGCGACGATCTGATCAAGGCGGGCGTGCACGGGCTGACGCCGCTGGGTTCGACCGGCGAGTTTGCTTACCTCAACCGGCGTCAGCGGTCTGCGGTGGTGCAGTCGACCGTCGAGGCGGCGCAGGGCCGGGTGCCGGTGGTCGCGGGCGTGGCGTCAACCGCGACGGCAGATGCGGTCGCGCAGGCGAAGTCCTACGAGAAGCTCGGGGCGGACGGAATTCTGGCGATTCTCGAGGCCTATTTTCCGCTCAAGGATGCGCAGATCGAAGCCTATTTCACCGCGATTGCCGACGCGGTCGATATTCCCGTTGTGATCTATACCAATCCGCAGTTTCAGCGTTCCGACCTAACGCTCGACGTGGTCGCGCGTCTCGCCCGGCATCCGCGGATCAGATACATCAAGGATGCTTCGACCAATACCGGCCGCCTGCTCTCGATCATGAATCGCTCCGGCAATGACATTCAGGTGTTCTCCGCCTCCGCGCATATTCCCGCAGCGGTGATGCTGATCGGCGGTGTGGGCTGGATGGCGGGACCGGCCTGCATCATCCCGAAACAAAGCGTGGCGTTGTACGATCTCTGCAAGACCGATCGCTGGGACGAGGCGATGCAATTGCAGCGGAAGTTGTGGCGCGTGAACGAGGCCTTCGCGCGCTTCAACCTGGCGGCTTGTATCAAGGCGGGTCTTTCGATCCAGGGGTATGACGTCGGTGATCCCATTGCGCCGCAAGCCGCGCTGAGCGTCGACGAACGGAAAATTGTCGAGGCCGTTCTGCGCGAGATCGGCTGACCCATCGCATTCTATCAAGATATTGCCATGCAATTTATCGCAGGTATCAGAGCTTGCCACGCTCTGGCTCGTGCTTAGCTTGTTCGGTAAATCAGCGCCGTAGTCCCGCCTTGTAGTACTCCCTCAAAGGACGATCGATGAACATTCTGCCCGGTAATATGCGTTTCGGAGCGGGGAAACCCGTCAAACGTCTCGAAGATCAGCGGCTGCTCACCGGGAAAGGGCAATTCATCGACGACAAGCCGGACGACGGGGCGTTGTGGCTCTATGTGCTGCGTTCGCCGCATGCGCATGCGAAGATTCTATCGGTCGATACCAGCGCTGCCGGCGCTATGCCTGGCGTCCAGGCAATTTTTACAGGCGCGGATCTGATCGCCGATGACATCGGTACCATTCCGACGCTTGCCATCTTCAAGCGGCCTGACGGGTCGCCAATGACGGTACCGCCGCGACGCTTGCTGGCGCACGAGATCGTCCGTTTTGCTGGCGAGGCTGTAGCTGCGGTAGTTGCGACGTCACGCGTCGCGGCGCAGACGGCGGCGGAGGCGATTGTCATTGATTATGACGTGCTGCCTTCCGTGGTCGATCCGGTGGCAGCGGTTAAGCCGGGCGCGCCCATGGTGTGGTCCGAAGCGCCCGACAATATCGTTGCGGCGATGAGCTACGGCGATCCCGCCGCGGTCGAGGCGGCCTTCGCCAAGGCCACGCATACGGTATCGCTCGATCTGGTCAGCCAGCGGCTGATCCCGTCTGCGATGGAGCCGCGCAGCACCATCGCAGAGGTCGAGAAGGCAACCGGACGGCTGATCCTGCACGTGCAATCGCAAACGCCGGGCTCGACTCGCGATATTCTTGCGGACTCGGTGCTCAAGCGGTCGAAGGAAAGCATTCGCGTTCTCGTCGGCGATATCGGCGGTGGCTTCGGTCAGAAGACGAGTCTCTATCCCGAGGACGGAATCGTCGCTTATGCCGCTGTCAAATTGGGGCGCAAAATCCGCTGGCGCGGCGAACGCAGCGACGAGTTCCTCGGCGGCACTCACGGTCGCGATCTCACCTCGACCGGTGAATTCGCGCTCGATGCCAAGGGCCGCGTGCTAGCCTATCGCGTGCGGTCGATCGGCTGCACCGGCGCCTACTCCAGTGGTGCCGGCAACATTATCCCGCTGGTGCTCGGTCCGTTCGTGCAGACCGGCGTCTATGATCTGCCGCTGGTGCATTTCGAAGTGAAGTCGGTCATGACCAACACCGCGCCGGTCGGCGCCTATCGCGGCGCGGGCCGGCCGGAAGCTGTTTTCATCGTCGAGCGCCTGATGGATGCCGCTGCGCGGAAAATCGGGATGGATCCGCGCAAAATCCGCGAGGTGAATTACATCAAGCCGGCGCAGTTGCCGTACACGAACGCTGCCGGCCAAGTCTACGACAGTGGTGCGTTCGCGCACATGCTGAAGCGCGCATCTCAGCTTGCGGATTGGGATGGCTTCGCCGCGCGCAAGAAGGCCGCAAAAAAGAAGGGCCTGCTGTATGGACGCGGTCTGACCAGCTACATCGAGTGGACTGGCGGCCGGGCGCACACCGAAAAAGTCAGCCTGCATGCCACCGCCGAAGGGCGTGTCATCCTGCATTCGGGAACCATGGCGATGGGACAGGGCCTTCAGACAACCTACACGCAGATGGTCTCCGACTCGCTCGGCATTGCCATGGAAAAGATCGACGTGGTGCAGGGTGATACCGACCTCGCTACCGGCTTTGGCAGCGTCGGCTCGCGTTCGCTGTTCGTCGGGGGCACTGCGGTTGCCGTGTCGACCAACGATCTGATTGCGAAGGCACGGGAGAAGGCAGCGAATGTGCTCGAGGCCTCGGTCGACGATATCGAATACAGTAGCGGGTGGTTGACCGTTGTTGGTACCGACAAGCGTGTCGGCCTGTTCGAGATCGCGAAGGATGAGAAGAGTGCGCGCCTCAGCGTTGACAGCGAGGGCGAGGTCGACGGGCCGAGCTGGCCCAATGGCACGCATATCTGCGAGGTCGAAATCGATCCGGAGACCGGCGTTACCCGGGTGGTGCGTTACACGACCGTCGATGATGTCGGCGTTGCCGTCAATCCCATGCTGGTGACGGGCCAGGTTCATGGCGGTGTCGCGCAGGGGATTGGCCAGGCACTCTACGAGGGTGTGTCCTATGACCCCGAGGGGCAATTGTTGACCGCGAGCTATCAGGACTACTGCATTCCACGCGCCGACGACATTCCGTCCATCGTGGTGACGCTGGACGACTCGGCGCCCTGCCGGACAAATCCACTCGGCGCCAAGGGCTGCGGCGAATCCGGTGCGATTGGCGGACCGCCCTGCATCGCGAATGGCGTAATGGACGCGCTCAGCGATCTTGGCATTGGCGGGCTCAATACGCCGCTCACGCCGATGAAGATTTGGCAAGCGATCCGAGACACAAAGGCGGCATAAAATCGCGGTTGCGGGGCTTGGACTTCTGCTAGTGTCATGATCGCGCGGCCGTGAGGTCGCGCGGGTTTTCCGTAAATGCGGTCTTGATTGCCGGCAGGAGATATATGATGCGAAAGCTTTTTACCGTACTGGCGGCGCTCGCCACCCTCAGCCTGACCAATTGCGGTTACAACGCCATCCAGTCGCAAGATGAGCAGATCAAGTCGAGCTGGTCGGAAGTGGTCAATCAGTATCAGCGCCGCGCCGATCTCGTGCCCAATCTGGTCAATTCGGTAAAGGGCTTTGCCCAGCAGGAAAAAGACGTGCTGCTCGGCGTCACCAACGCGCGCGCCAAGGTCGGCAGCATTCAGGCGACGCCCGAAGTGCTCAACGATCCCGCCGCGTTCCAGAAATTCCAGGCCGCGCAGGGCGAACTCTCGAGCGCCTTGTCGCGCCTGCTGGTCGTTACCGAGAATTATCCGCAGCTCAAATCTGACGCGCTGTTCCGCGATTTAATGACGCAGCTCGAAGGAACCGAGAACCGCATCACGGTGGCCCGCAACCGTTACATCAAGGCGGTGCAGGAATATAACGTCACCATCCGCTCGTTTCCGTCGAACGTGACGGCGATGATGTTCGGTTACAAGGCGAAGCCGAACTTCACGGTCGACAACGAGAAGGAAATTTCGACCGCGCCGAAGGTCGATTTCAATCCTGCGCCTGCTGCGCCGACGAAATAGCCGGCCTCCGCGGATGCCTGCGATGAAGGGCATGAGGGCTTCGCTGCTCGCGCTGATGCTGTGCTGGGTCTGCACAGCATTCGCCGACGTCGCGGTGCCTCCGTTGACGGGGCGCGTGGTCGATCAGACCGCGACGCTCGGCAGCTATGAGAAGGCTTCGCTTGAAGCGAAGCTCAAGGCGTTCGAGGATCGCAAGGGCAGCCAGATTGCGGTGCTGATCGTGCCGACGACCGCGCCGGAAGCGATCGAACAATATTCGCTCCGGGTTGCCGAACAGTGGAAGATCGGCCGCAAGAAGGTCGATGACGGCGCGATTCTGGTTGTCGCCAAGGACGACCACAAGCTGCGGATCGAAGTGGGGTACGGACTTGAGGGCGCGCTGACCGATCTCACATCGAAACGCATCATCGATGAAGAAATCGTGCCGAAGTTCAGGAGCGGTGATTTTGCGGGCGGGATTTCGGCCGGCGTCGACCGTATGCTGCGCGTGATCGACGGTGAGCCATTGCCCGCGCCAAAACCTCAGGCGCAATATTCGAGCAATTTCGACATCAGCAATCTCTTCAATCCGTTTGTCATCGTCGGGGTGCTGATTGTCGGTGGCTTGTTCCGAACCATGTTCGGACGCCTGTTCGGCTCGCTGGCAACCGGTGGTTTGGTCGGCGCCGCGGCGTGGTTCCTTGCCGGGTCGCTGATCGTGTCCGGTGTCATTGGCATCATCGCCTTCGTCTTCACGCTGGTTGGCGATACCATCGCATCATCAGGCGGGGGCGGCCGGGGCCGCAGCGGAACCTGGGTCGGCGGCGGCGGCGGCGGCGGTGGATCGTTTTCGGGCAGTGACGGTGGTGGCTTCAGCGGAGGCGGCGGCAGCTTCGGCGGCGGCGGCGCCTCGGGGAGTTGGTAGGCATGAGCATTGGGCGTATCGGCAAGCATTTGCTCGGGCATCGCTGGCGGGTGCGCAGGGATTTTCCGTCGTCTGTCATGGCGGCCATCGAGCGTGCGATACGCGCTGGCGAAGCGACCCATGCAGGGCAGATCGTATTTGCCGTCGAGGGGGCGCTTGATGGCGTTCCGTTGTTCCGGAATCAGCCGGCCCGCGCGCGTGCGCTTGATATCTTTGCGCATTTGCGAATCTGGGACACCGTGCACAACAACGGCGTTCTGATTTATCTTTTGCTCGCCGATCGCGATGTCGAGATTGTTGCCGATCGCGGCATCCACGCCAAAGTCGGCGCAGCGGTGTGGGAGAACATCTGTGCCGCGATGGAAGCCGAGTTCAGACAAGGCCGTTTCGAGAGCGGGGTCGTCAACGGTATTGGTGCCATCTCACGGCAACTGGCGCAGCATTTCCCGAAGGAGGGCGCGGGTCCGAACGAATTGCCGGACGCGCCAGTCGTGATTTGAGGGCATCCCGAAAAGTGGGAACCGGTTTCGGCCAAGATCATGCCTAATCAAGAAGCGCGGTTCAGGCGTTCGTAGACGGCCGTTCTCCGACGCGCGCGAACCATGCCACGATATTCGTATTGGCCGTATTTAGCGGCTGGCCGACCTGATTGCCGAATTCGATCCAGGAGTACAGAAGAACATCGGCGAGCGTGAAGCGCGAGCCGCATAGGTAGTCCTTGCCTGTCATCTGCGCGTTGAGCCATTCGAGGCGGTTGGCCGCGATCATCTTCAGACCCGGCGAGGCTTCGGGGGCGACAGGGACGCGCTTTTGAAAAAATTTCAATGCCTCACCGAAGCGATAGCCCATGGCGAGCGGCTCGCAGATGTTGAGATCGACGCGGCGGGTCCACATCCGGCACTCGGCGCGTTCCTCCGCGGTCGATCCGATTAGCGGCGGCGCGGGCTGTTTCTCTTCGAGATATTCGCAGATCGCGGTGACTTCGGAGAGATAGCTGCCATCGTCGAGTTCAAGCGCCGGCATCTGGCCATGCGGATTGCGCTTCAGGTGCTCCGCTTGCCGATTCTCGCCGGCACGCAGATCAACGGTCTGTTTCGGGATCGAGATGTTTTTCTCGGCCATGAACATGCGCACGATGCGCGGATTGGGACCGATGGAATCGTAGAATTTCATGAGGCTCTTCCTATTGATGAACGCCATCTCCCATCATCTGGCGGGTGGCGCGTGGCCGCACTCTAGCCCGGAAATCGGGGGCTGCTATCGGCGCCAAAAGGCGCCCAACGATTGCCGCGGCCGGCTATTGGGGCGGCAGGCCGCTACTGGCCTTGGTTAGGCCGTTTTGCCGGCCGGAAGAAATCCTAAAATTTCCGTAATGGCCCTGACAGTAACGATTTCGCAAGTAATGAAAGTTACCAAATGGTCAACCTTTATTGGAGGTTTTTAACGTGAGCGAACATCCGTCTGATCAGACCATCGGTGGCCTCGGCGACAAGGCGGCCGGGATGGGCGACGTGCCGTTGAGCGCCGAGTCTCCAAAGCTTGCGCCGGACCAGGAATTGTCCGCGCCGCCGCCCGACGAGATCAAACCTGAGATGCCGAAGGCGGATGCGCCCAAGGTCGAGGCTCCGAAGGTGGACGCGCCGCGCGAAACCGGGAAGATCATGATCATGGCGCCGTCGCGCGACAAGTCATGGGATGGTGCCACCATCGATCATGGCCCGGCAGCCGCCAGCGAAGCGCACGCGCCAGGCCTGTTCAGCAAGCGGCGTCTCGCTGCAATTGCGGTGCTCGCCGCGATCGCCGGCGCGATCGGCGGTTCGTTTGCAACCTCCGGCTCCGGCCATGACGCTACCGGCGAAAAATCTGCAGCGGTGACCGGCGGTACTCAGGCCATGGAGGCCACGATCACGCGGCTCGAGTCCGAGGTTGCCGCGCTCAGGACCGGTGTCGAACGCTCAGCCAAAGGCGACAGCAGCCAGTTCGCCAAGGTCAGCGATCGTCTGGACAAGGTTGAGAAGGCGCATGCCGAGTCCGCAGCCAGGCTGGCCAAGCTCAACGAGACGGTGGACAAGCAGCGCGTGGCCTCAGTGCCTGCTGCGTCGACAACGGCTGCGAGAGATGTGACGGGATCGATTCCAGCTGCCGCAACGGCGCCGGTGCCGCTCCCGACACCGAAGCCGGAAATTGCACGCCTGCCCACCATTGAGGGTTGGGTGCTGCGCGACGTCGCCAACGGTGGCGCACTGATCGAAGGGCGCCAGGGTATCTACGAGGTCTACGCCGGTGACCCGGTTCCGGGCCTGGGTCGCGTCGATGCGATCCGCAAGCAGGATGGCCGCTGGGTCGTTGTCACCAGCAGGGGATTGATCGTCGCGCGCTGAACCAGCCTTGATGGAAAGTCGGCGCTGGCATCACCCGATATTGCGCGACGGGCCGCTTCGGTTTCGGCTATTTTCCGGTCAACAGGGATAGTCCCTGGACATCCCGCCGGGAGCAAGGCTGCGCGTGCGATCGTTGCTGTCAGTTGCTGTTTTGCTTTCCTGTCTTGTGCCGGCGCACGGGGCGCCTGCCGCCACGCTTGAGCGCGGCCTTGCGATCACCGATCCGCTCGCGCTGCGCGAACTCGATCTGAGGGAGCGCCGGGCTGAAGGCCCGGATCGCGCGGGCTTCGGCATCCACGATATCTTCGGTATCTCCGGGTCCGGCGACGAACCCGTGCGCAACGATGCGCTGTTTGCGTTGCCGTCGATGGTACCGGTTCGGAAAGCGATCGACGCCGAATTCGATCGTTACATCGCTGCGCATAAGGCCGATCTTCCCGGCGAATCCATCGGCGTCGGCAACTCGTTCGATTTTCAACTGTTCGACCGTGACGCGCTTTATTCCGGGAAAACGCGTTTCGTTCTGGCGGGGATCGTCAACCGCATGGACCGCGCTTATGTCTCGCCCGCGACCTGCGGCGAGATCAGGCTGATCTATCGTTTGACCGGGATCGATGCGGCGAGACCGGACGGCGGCGAGGTTCCGCGACGTCTGCCGATGACGCTCAACGCCGTTTTCAACGCAAAGGATAAATCGTCTACCGTCACCTGCGCCGAGATAGCCCGGAGATGGCTGGCAACGGCTGATCTGGCGCAGTCAGGTTCTGACCTTGCGCTCAAGCTGATGTCATCAGACGGTCCGTTCGAACTGGTACGCCCCGGTAATCTGTTTCGCATTGAGACCAACCTGCAAATCGCGCATGCACCGAAATCGGCCGTGCGGGATTTTCGCACGGACTATCTGTTGAAGGTGTTCGATTATGACAAGCAGGCGCACGTCTTCAGCGAAGTGAAACTTGAGAATCAGATCGATCGCGCGCGGATGTTATCCGACCCTGCAATTGCGTCTGCTTTTCGGGATTGGCTGCTCGCGCCCGATCATCTCAGTGAACTCGACCGCGGTACGCTGGTGGTGCCGGACGCGTTTCTCGCCAGTCGTGCCGTCGCTCCGACGCCTGTGGGATTCGCGCCATCGGACCTGCAACCAGCCTTCGGATTGGTCCGGCGGAATGACGATGCGGAAGCTGTGTTTCGCGAAGCAGACGTCGTGGCGGCTCTGAGAAAAGCCACCGCTGACGGCATCGTGTTTCAAAATATCCGTTCGAGCGCGGGATTCGAACGGCGGCTGAACGACGTCACCTGCGCGGGCTGTCATCAAACCCGCGGCATCGGCGGTTTCCATTTTCCGGGCGTCGACTGGATGGCCGCGAAGCCGGACAATTCTGTCGTTGTTCCGGCCTCGCCGCATTTTTTTGGCGATCAGGTTCGCCGCCGCGATATTCTTGTTGCCATGCGTGACGGCCATACGCCGGATTTCTCACGCGGCTTTTCGGATCGCCCGCAATTGCGCGGCACCCGCGAACTCGCGGGCACCGAATATTACAACGGATGGGGTGCGCATTGTTACGACAGCGGCAAGGGCTCCGCATCTCCCGACAAGAGCTTCCAGTCGTGGAATTGTGCGAGGGGTCTCGCCTGTCAGGTGGCCGGAAAGGCGGCGACATCGAGCCATATGGGCATGTGCTTCGTTGGTGCGAACTAACCGGTGTTCGCATTATCTGGCGAAAGCATGCTGGAACTATTCCGTCCGATGAGATTTGATGGCGCGACCAGTTATCCGTAGGGGACAGGCGATGAGCGACCCGAAGCAGAGCGAGAAGGAGCGCAATCGCGAGATTGCCCGGAACGAGAGTGAACGCGAGACGGTCAGCGCCGTCCGCGTCAGTTCGTGGGCGATTGCGATCGCACTAGTTGTCGGGATGATTGCGTGCGCCGTCGTCTGGGCGTGGCTGCATCGCTGACGTCAACCAACTGTCCCCGCCGCGCGGAGCTGTTTGATCTCCGCTTCGCCATATCCGGCGCTACGAAGGACTTGGTCGCTGTGCTGGCCGACAGCCGGAGGGAGCCGCGGGCGCACCTTGGTGCTGCCGTCGACCCAGATCGGGCTGTTCACCGTCAACATGATGTCGCCCTCGAACGGCACCAGAACATCGTTGTCGATCATCTGCTGGTCGGTCGGCAGATCGTCGAGAATACCGACGACGCCGAATACCAGTCCATTGCCGTCGAGGATTTTGCGCCACTCGGCAAGATTTTTCGTTGCAAATGTCTCATCGAAAATCTTGATGAGCTCAAGCGATCGCGCGTGACGATCTTTTTTTGTCGCGAAACGCGGATCGGTCACCAGATCCTCGCGGCCCATCACGCGCGCCAGGATCGGCCATTGCTTTTCCTCGCTCAGCAGCGACAGGATCAGCCAGCGGCCGTCACGGCAGCGGTAGTGATTTGTGACGGCATTGAGCGCCCGCTCGCGCGGCCGCCGTTCCTGAAATTTGGCGTCGCAGAGCTTTGCCTGAGCCAGCACGCCGCCGGCCCAGACGCCGTTGGCCATTAGATTCGAACTGACATGCGAGCCCTTGCCGGTGCGCTCCCGCTTGTAAAGTGCGGTGACGATGGCGCTGTAGAGCGCCATGGCACAGGGATGGTCGCCCATCCCGGCGACCGAACGGGCCGGCGTGGTATTGGTGTCGGCACGCACGAGATCCATCAGACCTGACCGCGCCCAGTAGGCATTGCTGTCGAAGCCGGGTTTGTTGGCCTCCTCGCCCTTTTCGCCGTAGCCTGTGAACGAAGCGTAGATCATGCGGTCGTTGAGCGGTGCGAGTTCGTCATAGGTGAGGCCGAGCTTTTTGCGAACGCTCGGCGGAAAATTCGTGATGAAGACATCGGTTTCGGCAACAAGGCGCCGCAGCACCTGTTGGCCTTCCGGTTTGCTGAGGTCGAGCGCCAGGCTCTTCTTGTTTCGCGATTCCAGCATCCACGCATAGTTGTGCGGGCTGATCGGGTAACCCGGCAGGTTAGGCAAGTTGCGGTAAGGGTCGCCGGCGCCCGGAGGCTCGATCTTGATCACATCTGCGCCAAAATCGGAAAGCACGGTCGCGGCCGCAGGCGCGGCAATGAAACTTGCGCAATCCAGAACCTTGAGGCCTGCGAAAATGCCGTCGTCCATGCGAAGTCGCTCCCGTGTGTGCTCTTTTTCCGCGCTGCGAAATCGTCCGTCATCGCGCGGATATCATTTCCGAGAGCTATTTGATCTGTCTTGCAGCGCGATGCAACGACAGTTTCAGC
Organism: Pseudomonadota bacterium; assembly: GCA_041691515.1. GTDB lineage: Bacteria > Pseudomonadota > Alphaproteobacteria > Rhizobiales > Xanthobacteraceae > Nitrobacter. The sequence continues at coordinate 64,127 of JBEPUM010000001.1, forward strand.
ACGGCGGTCTGCAAGCGGGCGTGTTGACTATCCTTTTGTCATCAATGCCGCATTGCCGCCAGCTGCCGCGGTGTTGACCGTCACGGTCTGTTCGCTGGCAAATCGGGCGAGATAGTGCGGGCCGCCGGCCTTGGGCCCGGTGCCGGATAAGCCGTGGCCGCCGAACGGTTGTACGCCGACGACCGCGCCTATCATATTGCGGTTGACGTAGATGTTCCCGACTTGGAGACGATCGACAATCGTCTCGATTGTGTCGTCGATGCGCGAGTGAACACCGAGCGTCAAGCCGTAGCCACTATCGTCAATGGATTGCAGGACTGCGCCGAGATCGGAAGGGCGATAGCGCACGACATGGAGGATAGGTCCGAACACTTCCTCGGTCAGTTCACGCGCATCCTTCAATTCAAAAATATGTGGCGCGACGAAATTGCCGGATGCAGGCACCTTGCCTGCGAAGTGCAAGCGCGTCTGCTGCGTCATGCGGGTGATGTGCGCCTCAAGCCGGTTCTTCGCCTCGCGATCGATCACCGGCCCAATGTGCGTGGCGGGATCGGAGGGGTCTCCAATCTTCAGTTCACGCGCGGCGCCCGCGATCATCTCGATCATGCGATCGGCCACGTCCTCCTGCACAAACAGCAGGCGCAGTGCGGAACAGCGCTGCCCGGTCGAGCGGAACGCAGATGTCACGACGTCGTCGGCAACTTGCTCTGGCAACGCAGTGGCGTCGACGATCATGACGTTGATGCCGCCGGTTTCCGCAATCAGCGGCACGATCGGGCCATCCTTAGCAGCAAGGGTGCGATTGATCGAACGCGCGACCTCGGTCGAGCCGGTAAAGACGACACCGGCGATATCGCGATGCGTGGCCAGCACCGTTCCGATATGTCCGTCGCCCGGCATCAGGTGGAGCGCGGGTTTCGGAATGCCGGCCTCGTGCAGCAGACGCACGGCCTCTGCTGCAATACGTGGCGTTTGTTCGGCGGGCTTGGCGACCACGGCATTGCCGGCCATCAGCGCTGCGGTTACTTGCCCCACGAAGATCGCCAGCGGAAAATTCCATGGCGAGATCGCAGCAAAGACGCCGCGCCCGCGCAGTTGCAGCGTATTGCGCTCGCCAGTCGGTCCCGGCATGAGCAGCGCGCCGCCGAACAGTTTGCGGCCTTCTGCGGCGTAGTAGCGGCAGAAGTCGGCGGCTTCGCGAACCTCCGACACGGAATCATCCAGTGTCTTGCCGCCTTCCTGCTGCAGCAACGCGATGAAACGCGCCATCCGTTGTTCCAGCAGGTTTGCCGCGCGATCCAGTGCGCTTGCTCTGATTGTTGCCAGCGTGCGGCTCCATGACCCGAAGCCTTCGCGCGCTGCCGAAACGGCGCGGTTCACCTCTTCCGGCATGCTCTCGGTTATGCGGACGGCAGCGAAGGAAACGCTTTCGGCGGCGACGCTGGACACGAGCCGGTTCAGCGCTGTGCGCTCGCCGAATTCGATGCCGCGCGAATTGACGCGCTCTGGCTGGTACAGATCGTGCGGCAATGGAATTTTCGGATGCGCGGCGTTGTCGGCATTCCCGATGATATCGGCCGGCCGGCGCAACAAGGTATCCGCGGGCACTTCGGGATCGGAGGCCATTGCCACGAACGAGGAGTTGGCGCCGTTCTCGAGAAGACGGCGCACCAGATACGCGAGCAGATCGCGATGACTCCCGACCGGCGCATAGGTTCGGCAGGCGATAGCCGAACGATCCTCGGTCAGTTTGGCGTAGAGGGCATCGCCCATGCCATGCAGGCGCTGGAACTCATATCCCGACTTGTCATCCGTCGGTTCGAGAAGCGTGGCAACCGTCAGGGCGTTGTGGGTTGCGAATTGCGGGAAGATGCGCGGCCGCAAGGCGAGCAGTTTTCGCGCGCACGAAATGTAGTTCATATCCGTCGTCGCCTTGCGGGTGAATACGGGATAGCCGTCGAGCCCGCGCTCCTGCGCGCGCTTTATTTCGGTGTCCCAGTACGCGCCCTTCACGAGACGGACCATCATTCGCCGATCCATCTGCCGCGCAAGGCTATCGATATAGTCGATCACCGCGCCGGCGCGCTTCTGGTAGGCTTGGACCGCGAGACCGAAGCCGTGCCAACCAGCGAGGGAGGCGTAGCCAACCGCCGCTGCGATCACGTCGAGTGACAATTCTAGCCGGTCGGCTTCCTCCGCATCGACCGTGAAGTTGAGATCGTAGGCCTTTGCGCGAGCGGCGAGATCGACGACGCGTGGGACCAGTTCGATCATCACCCGTTGTCGGCTCACGGCTTCATATCGCGGGTGGAGCGCCGACAGTTTGACCGAAATGCCGGGGCGGTCGGGCAGGGATCTGTCACCGGCGGCGTGGCCGATCGCTTCGATCGCAGCGGCATAGGAATTGAAATAGCGTTCCGCATCCTCGGCGGTGCGTGCGCCTTCGCCGAGCATGTCGAAGGAATAGCGGGCGTGGCCGGACGAATGCGCCTGCGCCCGTTGCAGCGCGGCCTCGATGGTTTCGCCAAGCACGAAGTGACTGCCCATCAGCCGCATCGCCTGCCGCGTGGCGGCACGGACCGCTGGCGCGCCGAGCCGTTTGGTGAGTCGCCCGATGGTTCCCCGTGGCGTTTCTCCGGGTTGGATCACCTTTGCCGAGAGCCCGAGTGCCCAGGCGGAGGCGTTGACGAGAAAGGCGCTGGATCGGGTTTCGTGATGGATGAAGTCGCCCTGTCCGAGTTTGTCCTCGATGAAGCGGTCCGCGGTGCGTGCATCGGGCACACGCAACAGCGCTTCGGCGAGCACCATCAGTGCGAGGCCTTCGCTGGTGGAGAGCGCGAACTCGCGCAGCATGTCTTCGACCCCGCCTAGCGGATCGTCGTTCTGCCGGATGGCATCGATCAAGTGCCGCGCCGTTCGGTCAATGCGCGCCTCCCGAGCGGGCGACAGCCCGGCCTCAGCGAGCAGCCGCGCCGCAATGGTCCGGTCATCGGGGGAATAAGGCTCCGAAAACGGCGCAGGGGGTGATTGCTGGTGCGACATCGGCGATTCCTCGGATGTTATGCAAGTCTAACGCGCGCCGAACCGTGTTTCGATGGACAAATCAAGGATATTTCCTTAGAAAATATGGAAATATAGAAAGTTAGCAGGATATATGAGTGGTATTGACAAAATAGACCGTAAAATCCTCTCCATCCTTCAGAGCGATGGGCGGATTGCCAACGTTGAATTGGCCGAACGCATCGGCTTGTCGCCGACGTCGGTGGGCGAGCGGCTCAAGCGGCTGCAACGCGACGGCTTTGTCGAGGGCTATGGCGCGCGGCTCAATCCGCATCGGCTCGGCCTGGGGCTGTTGGTCTTTGTCGAGGTGTTGCTCGACAAGACCACGTCCGATGTTTTCGAACGGTTTTCCCGGGCGGTTCGTCTCGCTCCGGAAGTGCTGGAATGTCATATGGTCGCCGGCGGTTTCGACTATCTCCTAAAGGCTCGCGTCGCCGACATGACCGCGTACCGGCGATTTCTCGGCGAAAGCCTGCTGGCGCTTCCGGGCGTGCGTGAGACCCGAACCTACGCCGTGATGGAGGAGGTCAAGCGTGACGCGCCATTGCCAGTTTGATAACGGCCATGTGAAGTGGAGTGCGTTTCATCGCGGTGAGATTTTGGATCGCTGTTGCGCCTGTACGACCTTTTCTCCACTCCGGCGAGCTAACCTCGGCCCGAAATGAAATTCATCCTTGGCGCAACCGTATCGGGATTTTATTGAGCGATGATGACCGGCATCCTGGAACGACGACAGAGAATCTCACCTGCGTGCCTCTTGTTTCGTATACTTGGTTCGGTCGCGATGCTGTTCCTGACGCAGTCCGCGAACGGTCCTGCGCAAGCCGTGGAATTGAGTCCGGGTATCTCGCAGCTCTACACCTCGGTCTCGATCTATCCGCCGACCGCAAAGTCGATGACGGTCTGTTACGGCTTTGTCTGCCGGCGCCGCGAAATTCTCGATTTCACATCGGCCGATAGGGCTTCGCTGACAAGGATTTTGGAGGCAGGCCGAGCCTCTGCTGCCGCCGAGCGCCAGGCAGTGCAAAAAGCGATTGTCTGGTTCGATCGCCGCATGGGTCCGGTCCTCGGAACCAACAAGCGTGTGGCCAAGGCTGATTTCCGCGCCGGGGATGACAAGCACAACTTCGATTGCTGGGACACCACGCGCAACACCACGAGCATGTTGCTGGTGTTGCAGGACTGGGGACTTCTGAAGTTTCACACGGTCGGGAATCCCCACTACCGCGGCAACACGCTGGTGCTGCAGACCCCGCACAACACGGCGGTACTCGTTGAGAAGGCCAGCCATGTGGAATGGGTCGTCGACATGTGGCCGCGCGGCTACGCGCAAGTGCCCGATGTCATGACTGTCGAGCAATGGGTCAAGGAAAACTGAGGCTGCGCACTCCCACGCGGCCACGGCGCCACACGGGTTGCCGGCATTAGGTGTTGCAGATCAAGTCTGCGCTTTCGGCGTAAACTTGATTGCGTTGGCGGAGCCGATGTCATTCGCCGCGGAATGCATCCGGCCAGTCAGGGACGCGACACGCTCTCAACCTCTTTCGGGTTTTGCGGATCGCGTCGTCGCGTCAAACCTTGAGGTTTTCCGCCGAGGTCTTGCCGCGATTGGCCACTTCCTCGAACTCAACCGTCTGACCTTCATTGAGTGTCGAAAGGCCTGCCTTTTCGACGGCCGAAATATGGACAAACACATCCTTGCCGCCGCCGGCCGGCTGGATGAACCCGTAACCCTTGGTCGGGTTGAACCACTTCACAGTACCTTTAGCCATTCCCAAGTCTCCGCAGGATTGAAACGATAGCAATCAGTCGGTCCCCGGAAACCGGCTTGTCCGACGGCGCGCACGATACGCGGTCTTGGGCCGGCTTGATAGATCAAACGCAACGCGGAAAATGTCCGAAACCGCCTGATATTGCGATCTACCGGAAGGTTTTTGCCGCAATTAGGGGCACTGCTGCCGCGGCACAGGGCCGCGAACGCCTCTCCGCGTGGATTTCATGGCGGGACATAAGACTGCAGCCCCGGGGGCTGATAACCCCTGGGGGGCCAAGCGAAGAGCCGCTTGCGACTTCAATAGGTTGCGGCCAGATAGTCGACGATCTTGCCGATGTCGGCCTCCTCGATCGGGGCGCCGTACACCTTGATCATCTTGTTCACTTCGGCCTGCCAGAAATCCTTTTTGAATTTCGGTCCGCGCGGCTGGGTCTGGATGTAGTCCGCCGAATGACAGGCCGTGCAATTATTTTTCACGACATCGAGATTGGGTCCCGGCTTGAACTCCGCCGTTTCGTCCGGGAGCTTGTAGGAGACCGGCTTGGCGCCGGCCGCAGTCAGAGTGAAGGCGCAGATGCCGCCGGCCAGTGCAATGGCGCCTGCGAGAGCGAGAAGAACTGAGCGCGTCATGATCATCTCCCTCAAGCCGCCGTCACGCGGACGGTCTCGATGACGTTGCGCATGTAGCCGGCCGGATTGAATGTCGCTTCCGCCGGCTGCACCTGGCCGCCATTGCTGGTCGCGCGTACCTTCAACTCATGTGGACCTGCCGTGAGTTTTACCGGCACCCTCCATTCACGGAACGAGTATTTGCCGTAGTCCCGGCCGAGCCGCGCGGTCTTCCATGTCTTGCCGCCGTCGGTCGAGACGGCGACCTCCTTGATTCCGGTGCCGCCGTCGAATGCGATTCCTCTCAAAAGCTTTCCACCGCTCTTGAGTTTCGCACCGTCGGCAACATTGGTGATGAAGGAGCGGACATTGAACTTGTTGATGGGGACCGTCGCCTTCGGCGCCGTGCCGGGCTCGACACAGGCGCAGGCATTGTCCGGAATGCGATAGGCCGTCTTCATCCAGAAATTATCGTAGACGCTATCGATGACGGTGATCTCGTTCAGATGCTTGACCCAGTAGGTCCCGTAATATCCGGGAACGACGAGCCTGAGCGGAAAGCCATTCAAAACCGGCAGATCCCGTCCGTTCATGAGATAGGCGAGCATCACTTCGCCGTCGCGCGCGTGATCGAGGTCGAGTGCCTTGGCGAAATCAGGTGTCTTGTCGCTGACGGGGCCGTCCATGCCGCCGAAAACCACCTGCTTCGCGCCCGCCTGAACGCCCGCCTGCTCGAGCACGGCCTTGAGCGGCACGCCGCGCCAGCGCGCGTTGCCCATCGCTCCGTTGCCCGACTGTCCGCCAGCGACGCGCGGATTCGAGAATCCACGGCTGTTGCCGGAGCACTGATTGACGGCGACGATCTCCGTCGCCTTCATCTTCTTGATGTCCTTGAGCGACAGTTTTAACGGATGGTCGACCTTGCCCTTAATCTCGATCGTAAATGTATCGGGATCGATGTTGAGCGGCACGTCGGCCAGATGATAGCGGACGAAAAACGCGTCATTCGGTGTGATGACGCTCTCGTCAAAAACCGAGAACGGCGTTTCGAGCTGCGGTGGCCGGCTTGTCTGACCGATCATCATCCGCTTCTGCGGAACCTTCACCAGTGGGCGATCGCCGTTGTCGAATGGCAGCGTCACGCTATCGCGCGCGAAGGCCTTGAGGGGGCTGAGGCCGTACATTGCACCGAATGCCAGTCCGGCACCGACGCGCTTCATCATCTCTCGTCGATCGAGCATAGGCTTCCTCCGAAGCTTCATCATTGTGGCCCGTCATCACGGGTCATCAGGTCTCAAGTTTGGCACCGGGCAGCGGCAAGTCAATCAATGACTTTTGAATATACCGTTCGGCTCGATCCATAGATCGGCGCGCTGCATTTTTGCGATGCAGCAGCCGTCAGTGCCGCACCGAGCCAAGCTCAATGCAACAACCCCGGCCGCCAGGCGACCGGGGTTGTTTGACCGAACCGAAAAAGGGATCAGTCGCAGACGTTGATCGTCCGCATGCGGAAACCGAACCGGGTCGGAACGCGGCGCACCACGTAGCACCCGCCATCGTCGTCATAACCGCCGACATAAGCGACGCCAAAGCCGTGACCGAAATGGTGGCCGAAGCCGTGGCCGTGATGCCATCCGCCGTGCCAGCCGTGCGCCGAAGCGGCGGAGGGTGCCAGCGCCATCGCACCGAGGGAAGCGGCGGCAACAAGTCCAAGAGCAATCTTACGAAACATGGTCGTTCTCCTTAAATGATGCGCGTGATGCGCGGGTTTCAGTTTCAATCGGGTTTCAGTTTCAATTTGCGGGCCTACTTGAACTGTCGTTCCTGCCCGTCACAGGTTCGTCGCACCCTTCGAGATCGGGGTTCGAACGAATCCGGCGTCGATGTCAGACAATTTTCTGAATGTCTGTTCAGGTAAATGGACGTTCAGATTCGGAGCGGGCGCAGGTGTATCGCGCGCATCCGCGGCCGCATTCAAAAAACAGCTTGCTATGCCGCGACCGTCTCGTCGCCTTCGGTGAGCGAGGACAGGGTCTTTGCATCGGCAACGGCTCGAACGATCATCGGTTCGGCGCGTCCGCGAATGGTGATTTCCTGTTCGCGCACGCCATCGAACCGGAGTTTTGCTGTCTTGCGAACTTCGTCCGACAGCACGACCTCGCATTCCAGCGCCTTCGTCATGTCCTGCAATCGCGCAGCGACATTGACCGCGTCGCCCAGCGCGGTGAAGACCATATGATCGCGATAACCGATGTCGCCGATGATGACCTCGCCGCCATGAATGCCGATCCCGAACCGGATCGGGTCGCGCATGTCATGGCGCAGGAACTCGTTCAACTCATCGATGTTCGCGGCGATCATCGCGGCAGCCCGAATCGCCTGACGGCAAGCGGTGGCTGGATCGGCATCAACGCCGAACAGTGCCAGCAGGCCATCGCCAATAAACTGGTTGGGCCGGCCACCACAACCGACTACGGCAGCGGAGACTGCACCCAAGAAGCGGTTGACGATGAACACCGTATCGAACGGCAGCAGCTTCTCCGCCAACTGCGTCGACCCGCGCATATCGACGAACATGCTGACGAGATATCGCTCCTGGCCGATCCGTTGTGATTGCGCGGCGTGAGCATTTGCCGACATGGCATGCGGCATGAACAATTGAAAGAACGACAGGTCGGCCTGAGGCCGCAACTGGCAGGCGAGGCGGATCGATGGGTCGCCGCCCGTACCCACCCGGCCTAGAACAAACGCCTCGCGCTTCGATGGCTCGGGCAGGGTGCTGCAATCGCCGATGATCCGGATGCGGCAGGTCGAGCATCGCGCGCGGCCGCCGCAAACGCTGGCATGCGCAACGTTATTGCGCAGACTTGCCTCGAGTACGCTCAAGCCCTTTGGTATGCGAATGATACGGCCGGTGCCGTAAGACAGCGTGACCATGCCGCGCCGGCGTTCGAGCAGAAGGCGCGCGCCGCGTGCGGCGAGCACCAGCCCGATCAGCCCGAGATAGCCGATCAGAGAATAATCCGCGATCGATGCAAGGACATCCTGTTCATGAGTCGAGCCGACCTGTTCGCGGGTCAGGTTTTCAGCGCTCCATTCGGCGTTGGCACTATCGGCTACGACCGTACGCCCACCCTGATAGAGGCCGAGCATGGCGATGGTTGGTATCAAGATCGCCGCGGCGAGCAAGAACGGCGCGGCTTTCGTGAAGAAACTCTTCATCCGGAGCCAGAAATAAATTCCGATGCATCCGTGAATCCAAGCAACATTCAGGACCGCGAACATAATCCAGACCTTGTAGGGCCAAACGATCCAGTAGGCGTAGAACACTTGCGGGTAGAGTTTTTCTTGTCCGAATAATGTCTGGCCGAGGCGCACGCCGACGATATGGGCGATCACGAGCGCGGGAATGCTCAAGCCGAGCACGAGTTGCAATGGTTCGATCGCTTTCCAGCGAAACTGGCGCCGCTGGTAGAGCGCCCACAGCCCAAGTCCCATATGGACGAAAACCGCCGTATAGAACAGCACCGCTACGGGAAGAAATTGCCAGAACACAGTGTGATAGTAGACGCCGGCGGCGAGCGCATCCATCGAGATGTTGCCGAGCGCATGATTGAGAAAATGGCTGACCAGATAGGCGAACAGCACCAGCCCGCAAAACAACCTGATCTGGCGCAGGCCGATGCCGTGGGCCAGTCTGCGAAGCTGCTGTTGTGTCACGTTAGTCATGGGCTCGATTGCATGCGAGGCGACCTGCCGACATTGGGCGGCTGGTCGGTCCGGTCAAATCAGGAGTTTCGTTGCGATGTTAGTTTGTGATCGCCGTAGGCGCCATGGGGGCGCACAAGACTTTCATGAGGTCGTGCCGGGAATATTCCGGCTTTTGGCCAATCCGGCCGCTCGCATTCCCGAGCGGACAGCGAGTATCTGCGCAGATTGACACCAGCACCGGAGTCGTCAAGAAAGCGCGATCGAACCAGCCGGAGAGCCCTATGAGGATGCGCCCAACGGCGCAATCCTCGGCATTGAGATGATCATCGTGGAGCCCGATAATCGCGCGGCGCAACCGGAACGCCCAGCGCTCCGGTCGTTGCTTTGGATCGCAGCGCTGATCGTCGCGATGACTGCGGTGCGATGCGTTTTTGCAAACGTGCTGGATCTACGCACGGACGAGGCCTACTACTGGACCTGGTCGAAAGAAAGCGCACTGTCCTTCCTCGATCATCCCCCGATGATAGCGTGGTTCATCCGTTTCGGCACCGCGATTTTCGGCGACACCAATTTCGGCGTCCGGTTTGCCGGGTTGCTGGCGATGCCGATCTCGCAATTGCTGCTGGCCGATATCGTCCGCCGTGTCACGCATGATATCCGTGCTGCCATTCTCGCCGTCTTGATGATGGAAGCGGCGCTGTACTACGGGCTGCTGATGGCAAAGGTCGCGCCCGACGTCGCATTGATTCCCTTCGAATTGGCGATGGTCTGGTCGCTGGCGCGGCTGACAGAGAGCGATGATGGGCGCTGGTGGCTCGCGGCCGGCCTGTTTGCTGGCCTGTCGCTGCTGTCGAAACTGACCGCGCTGATGTTGGTCCCGGCGGTTGCCGCTTTTATTGTCGTGCCGGACTGGCGTGCCCGCTGGCTGCGTAGTCCTTATCCATGGGCGGCAGCGTTGATCGCTGTCGCCGTGTTTTCGCCCGTCCTGATCTGGAATGGCATGCACGACTGGGCCTCGTTCAGGTTCCAGTTCGTTCGCGCTACCGCGACTCACAGCATCATGCTGCGCACGCTTGGTGACTATATCGGCCTGCAGTTCGGTCAGGTCGGACCGATCCTGCTGCCGGTGGTCTTGACCGGCGTTGTGCTCACGGCGTGGCGCGGATATCGGGATCGCGACCCGCTCTCCGTGCTGCTGTCGACGGCGGTGCTGGTGCCGTTCGGCTATTTCCTTTGGAAATCGCTGACTTTGCGGGTCGGCGACACCTGGCCGATGTTTATCTGGCCGCTTGGCTTCGCGGCAGCGGCAATCGACCTCACGGTGCGCGCCCGCGAAAAATGGCCGACATGGATGCTGAAATGGTCGGCCTTCTGGGTCAAGGCCGCGATTGCGTCAGGCATCGTGATCGTGGTTGCGGTCTTTCTGTATTACGTCGTCAGCCCCTGGAATTTTATCGGCAAGACCGATCCGATCGGGGGTGAGGCCGGGTTCGCGCAGGTCGCAAGCCGCGCCGAAACCGAACTGCAAAAGTCCGGCGCGACCTGGATCGCGACCGACGATTACCGCGTCTACGCGATGCTGCGCTGGTATCTCGGAGATCGCGTGCCGGTGATCCAGATCAACGAACGCAGTCGCTTTCTGGGCTTCCGGGATCCGGGTCTCAATGTGATTGCCGGACATGCCGGGCTCTATGTCGCCCGTGAGCCGGACGATGCCTCGATTTTGGCCCCGACCTCGGCTGTGCTCACGCCGCTAGGCCAGGTTCAACGGATCTGGCGCGGCAGGGTGATGGACACCTACGTGCTCGAAAAGCTGACCGGATGGACGCCCGATCTCTCGCCGCCGCCGGACTCGCCGTTCTACAAATGGCGGCAACTGGCGGACAATAACATACCGCCGCCGGTGAATGTTGATCGCCACCTCGCTCTTGCAGCGGGCAGGCGATAGTTCAGTCGCCGCCGTCGCGCTTGCGCAGCAGGTCTTTCGCAAGATCGCCAAGTGCGGGCCGCGGCAGCGCGGTGAACGGAAGCGGCCGGGTGACGTCGATTGCCGCGAGGCCGAGACGTGCCGTCAGCAATCCATTGAGGACGCCTTCGCCCAGGCGCGTCGAGAGTTTCGCGGCGATGCCATGACCGAGCACTTGCTGGATCAGAGTGTCGCTGGCCGCCATGCCGCCGGTAATGGCGAGATGCGCGATGACATGCCGCATCAGGCGGATCAGGCCCAGCGTGCCGGGCCTCGCCCCATACAGGCGCGCGAGCTGTCGCACCAGCCGCAACGCCGCCGCGAATACAAACAGTACGTCCACCACGGCGCGTGGGCTCACTGCGGTCACAATCGATACGCGCTGCGCGGCGGCTGAGACCAGCCGGCGTGCTTCCTGATCCAGCGGGGTCATCAGCTCGCGTTCGGCAAGCCGTACCAGATCGGCGCCGTCGATGATGTCGGAGCCATGGCTCCGCAGCGCGGCCCGCGCTCGCGCAAGGTGCGGATTGTCATGGGCGAGTTTTACCAGGTCGCGCACGACGGCATCAGCGTGAGCGCGATCGTCGGCTTCGATCGCGGTCAACGCGCGCCGATGAAGATCCTCGATGGTCGCGAGACGGGCGAGGCCCGCGATCTCGCGAACTGCGATGACGATGGACGCGAGCACGAACAGCGTCGCCAGAGCCAGCCCAAGAAAGCCCAGCCCTTCGCTGCGCGCGAACAGGTCGTCGATCAGACGAACCATCCCGAGTCCGGTACCGAGTACGACGAGCCCAGCCAGTGAGGTCCAGAACAGCGTGCCCCAGCGAAATCCCTTCCGCGCCGGAACCGGCGGTTCCTCAATCGGTACGGGCAGCGACGAAGGATCGGCTTCGGGCGTGATGCGAATGCTGCCGCGCGCGAGCCGGCCCGCCTCGTCGTCGGGCTCCATGACGACGACATGGGGATCGTCGAGCTTGAACGTGGCTGGGCGGCGAGGGCTAGATCGCTCACTCATTGCAATCGGTCTCCGATCAGGAACTGGAGCGCCCGGTCGAGGCGGATATGAGGCAAGGAGGGATCGGTTGCGCCATCGTGCTCGAGCAGCGGCGGCCGAAAGCGCAGAAAGCGGAAATCGGCCTTGTCTGCCTCCGACGTCGACAGCCCGCGAAAAGAGCCGCCTCCGTTGAAAAGGTTGTCGATATCCGCCGGCAGATCGCCCGGGAAGGTTGCGACCTCCGTCTTGCCGTCAAAGGTTTCGCTGTTGGCGATTTCACCGGCCAAGGGGGTGCCGAGGATGGACGGCAGTTTCTCTCGGCCGCGCTGCACCTGTGCCTCGCGGGTGGCGCGGACGGCGGCGAGTGCCACCACATCGATCGTGGCCCCGGCGACTTCCGCTCGTGAGGCGGCGCGCTCGACGATCCGCCGCAGGATCGTTTCAAGCCGGTCATGGCTTGTGTGATGTAAGTGGTCGGCTTTAGTGGCGGCGAACAGGATGCGGTCGATGCGCGGCCGGAACAAGCTGCTGAAGAACGTACCGCGGCCGACGCGAAAGCAATCCAGAATGCCGGCGAGCGCGGCTTCGAGATCGTGGAGTGCTTCCGGCCCGGCGTTGAACGCGGCGAGCGCATCGACCAGAACGACTTGGCGGTCGAGCCTTGAAAAATGATCGCGAAAAAACGGGCGAACGACGATGTCCTTATAGGCTTCATAGCGCCGCCGCATCATCGCCCATAGCGACCCGTCCGGCGCGATACCGTCAGCGGGTACATCGAGCGGGGCGAAGGTGAGCGCGGGAGAATTCGCCAGATTGCCCGGCATCAGAAAACGGCCGGGCGGTAGCAGGCTCATGGCAAAGCGTTCGTCGCGGCAGGCGCGCAGATAGTCAGTGAACAGTCGCGCGGCGGCGAGCGTAGCCTGCTCATCCTCCCGGCTTGCGGGCTGGAGTGCCGCAAGATGCGCGTGCCATGCCTGTGCCAGTGGCGCGCGTGGCTGCTGCCGCGAAAGCGCCAGGCTTTCGGCTGACCATTGTTCATAGCTTTTGTCGAGCAGCGGCAGGTCGAGCAGCCACTCGCCGGGATAGTCGACGATATCCAGCGTCAGCGTCCGGTCCGCGCCATTTTGTCGCTGATAGCCGATCACGAGTCGCAATTCGCTGATGTCGACCGTGGAGCTTGGCCAGCGCCTCTCCCCGATCAGTGTGCGGACGTGATGCTCATAGTCGAAGCGGGGTATCGCATCGTCGGGCTGCGGCGCGAGTTGCGCGCGGGCGATGCGTCCGGTGGCCAACGATTCGAACACCGGAAACCGGCCGCCGCGCGACAGGCCATGGACCAGCGCCGTGATGAAAACGGTTTTGCCCGCGCGGGAAAGTCCCGTGACCCCAAGCCTTACTGTCGGGTTGAAGAAGCTTTCCCCGTAGTCCAGCAATGCGCGTGCCGACAGACGCGCTTCTTCAACGATATCGGAAAAGCTGGAGGCCATGTCGATGGGATGTCGATTGTGAAGGTCTGAATGAAATTAGCCGCGCAGGTATCCAGAAAGTGGCGATTGTCTGGTGGAAATCAAGTTTCGGTATTGAGACGAATCGTGAGCGTCACCTGTGTTCCGGTTCGTTGACCATGAATTGGCTATGATTTAACGCTTTTCTGCAAGCGTAAGACGTTGAAAGCGTGCCCCGGAATCTGAATTCATGACGTTGTTCACACTGAAGCAGCTGGCATCCCATCCCGCCCAAGCGATCGCTGGTGCCGTGAAATGGAATTACGACCGCGCCGAGTTGATCGCCGATGGCGTCGTGCATGTGTTGGGCGTTCTGTCCGGGCTGATCGCGGCGACGGTGTTGATCGTTCTCACTGCGGTTTATGCCACGGGTCTCGACGTGGCTGTCGTGTCCATTTATGTCGCCGGCCTGATGGCCATGCTGGTGTTTTCCGCGACCTACAATCTCTGGCCGGTATCGCCGCGCAAATGGATGTTGCGTCGCTTCGATCATTCCGCGATCTATATTCTGATCGCAGCTACCTACACTCCTTTCATCATGCAGGTGAAGGACAATGCGTTTGCCGTCGCGCTGCTGATCGGGGTGTGGTGTGTGGCGATTGTCGGAATCATACTCAAGCTGGTTCTGCCAGGCCGCTTCGACCGGCTGTCGATCGTCCTCTATCTCGCCATGGGGTGGAGCGGCTTCATGATCTACGACGTCGTCATCCCGTCGCTGCCGACGACCGCGCTGTGGTTCGTGGTTGTGGGCGGGGTGCTCTACAGTCTCGGCGTGATCTTCCATGCCTGGCGGCAATTACGCTTCCAGAATGCGATCTGGCATTCGTTTGTGCTGCTCGGCGCAGCCTGCCATTATACCGCGGTGCTCGACCTCGTTCTGGCCTGAGCTGTCAAACGAACGCGGAGGGAACGATGCAGGTAAGCGGCAAGATTGTCGTTGTGACCGGCGGCGCTAACGGAATTGGCAAGGCGCTATGCGAAGCCTTTCACCGGGCGGGTGCAGCCAAAGTTATCGTGGCCGACATGGATTCCGCCAATGCTCGCGCCGTGGCGCATACGGTGGACGGCGCGGCCTTTAAGTGCGACGTTGGCCAGGAAAAGGATATTTTGCACGTCATCGACGAGACTGAGCGTCAGTTCGGGCCGATCGCGCTGTTCTGCTCCAATGCGGGAATCGGCGGCGGCTTCGATCCGCTCTCGGAGAACGCCGGTGGCACGTCGGACGAGCCCTGGTCGCGGAGCTGGGCGATCCATGTCATGGCCCATGTCTATGCGGCGCGGCACCTGGTGCCTCGCATGAAGGCGCGGGGCGGCGGCTATTTCCTGAATACGATTTCCGCCGCAGGTCTGCTCTCGCAGGTCGGTAGCCCGGCCTATTCAGCGACCAAGCATGCCGCGGTCGGCTTTGCGGAAAACCTCGCGATCTCGCACAAGGCGCACAACATTCGCGTCTCGATCCTGTGTCCGCAGGGTGTCGATACCAACATGCTGCGCTCGATCCCGAAGGGTCCACAGTCCGGCGACGGCGATCTGGCGCCGGAGCAGGTGGCCAGCGATGCGTTGAAGGGCATCGAGCAGGAGACGTTCCTGATCCTGCCGCACCCGCAGGTGCTTGGCTACATGCGCAAGAAGACCGAAAACTATGACCGCTGGATCGGCGGCATGGCAAAAATCCAGGCGAAAATGCGCGAGGACTTCGCTAAGCCGTAAGGCACGCCCGTCATTGCGAGGAGCACAAGGGCGATGCGCTGCGTCGTCCCGGAGCGACGAAGCAATCCGGGACTTCTATGCCATAAGACTGGATTACTTCGCTTCGCTCGTAATGACGGTCATTTCGGCTCCGCCGTCACCGGCGGATCGAACGCCTGAATCGGCGGCAGGTTTCCGGTAAATCGCTCCACCTGAATGGTCGTCAGCTGGCCACTGCAGCCTTGCGCGAGGCGCGAGGTGCCGATATCGCGGGTCAGCACGTTCGGGTTGCCATGCACGCACAGCGGCTTGTCGTCCTCGGGATCTTCCGGATCGTACCAGGCCCCGGTCGGAAGCTGCACCACGCCCTGCCGGACCTGTTCGGTCAGAATGATCGCGGCGAGGCAAGCGCCACGCGCGTTGAACAGCTTGACGATATCGCCGTCCTTGATGCCGCGCGCCGACGCGTCGGCGGGATGCATCCGCGCCACTTCGCGGCCGCGGTGCTTCATCGCGGTCGAGTGGCCGCCGAAGTCGAACTGGCTGTGCAGCCGCGTCGCGGGCTGGTTGGCGACCAGTTGCAGAGGATGTTCGTCGCTCACCGCATCGGCCGGCGGCAGCCAGGTCGGATGCCCCGGGCAGTCGTCGTAACCGAAGCCTGCCACAGTTTCCGAAAAGATTTCGATTCTGCCGCTCGGTGTCGGCAGCGGATGGCCTTCGGGATCGTTGCGGAAGGCGCGAATGATGCCGCCGTCGTGCGGCAATTGCGGCAGCTTCAATTCGCCGCGCTGCCAGAACTCGTCGAAGCTCGGCGCGTCGAGTCCTTTCGCGGCCAGGGCATCCTGCGTCGTCTTGTAGAGGTGGCGCAGCCATTGCTCGCTGCTACGGCCTTCGGTGAACGCGTCGCCGTGGCCGGCGCGCGCGGCGAGGTCCGCAAAAATTGCATAGTCGTCGCGAGCCTGACCATGCGGCTCCGCAAGCTTGTGCATGGCGACCATCAGCGGATCGGTCGGCGCGCCGCCGATGTCGTTACGCTCCAGCGTCATCGTGCACGGCAGCACGATGTCGGCGTGGCGCGCGGTCGCGGTCCAGCCGATCTCATGCACCACCAGCGTATCGAGCTCCGCGAATGCGTGGCGCAGCCGGTTGAGGTCCTGATGATGGTGGAACGGATTGCCGCCGGCCCAGTACACCAGCTTGATCTCAGGATAAGTGAGGCGCTGGCCGTTATAGTCGAACGGCGCGCCGGGATTGAGCAGCATGTCGGCGATGCGCGCCACCGGGATGAATTCCTTCACCGGATTCTGCCCTTGCGGAAACGCCGCGATCGGCACCGCGTTCATGCGCCGGCCGTAATTGGCGATGGCGCCGAGCGCGTAGTTATAGCCGCCGCCGGGCAGGCCGAACTGGCCCAGCACCGCGGCGAGCACCGCGCCCATCCACACCGGCTGCTCGCCGTGCTCCGCGCGTTGCAGCGAATGCGACACCACCACCAGCACGCGCTTGCCCGGAAGCCGCCGCGCCAGCGCCTCGATCTCGTTCGCCGAAATGCCTGCGATCGGCGCCGCCCATGCGGCGTCCTTGGGTTGGCCGTCGCTGCGGCCCATCAGATAATCCTCGAACACCGGCCACCCCGTGCAGCGCGTGGCGAGGAATTCGCGATCGTGCGTACCGTCCTTGACTAGCGTGTAGGCGATGGCGAGCATCAGCGCGGTATCGGTGCCGGGGCGGATCGGCAGCCATTCGTCGTTTACTTCGTCCGGAAGATCGGTTTGCAACGGACTGATCAACACGAACTGCGCGCCGCGCTTGCTGGCCGCAACCATGTCCGGATGTTCGGTATGGCGGCTGATGCCGCCGGCGGCGATGCGCGAGTTCTTGGTTGCCATGCCGCCGAATGCGAGCACGATGTCGGTATGGGCAACAATCTCGTCCCAGCTCACGTTGCGGCGCGAGACATCGTCATAGCCGCCCAGGATGTGCGGCAGCACCACCATCGACGCGCCGGCGCTGTAGCTGTTGACCGAGCGCACATAGCCGCCCATCGCGATATTGAGGAAGCGATGCATCTGGCTTTGCGCGTGGTTGAAACGTCCGGCACTGGCCCAGCCATAGGAGCCGCCGAAAATCGCGCGCGGGCCGTGAGTGTCGCGGACCCGCACGAGCTCGGCAGCGAGCAGGTCGAGAACCTGCTCCCAGCCCATCGGAACGAACTCATCGCGGCCACGGCGGGAATCCTTGCCGGGGCCGCGCTCCAGCCAGCCGCGCCGCACCATCGGCTGCGTGACGCGTGCCTTGTGCGCGAGCGCTTCCGGAAAATTGTCGAGGATCGGATTCGGATCGGGATCGTTGGGGTGCGGACGAACCACCAGTCTGTCTTTCACCCATTGTCCGGTGAAAGCGCCCCAGTGCGAGCTATGCGGCTTGGCCGGTGCGTCCGCTGCGATGTCCGTCATGGCCAGCGATCCCGTCGTTGCGTTCTGACTAGTGCTTCTGTGCATATAGGATCGGGACTGCTGAATCCACGATCACCTCGATGAGGCTGGTTCCAGGTTTCGCAAATGCCCGCGTCAGCGCAGGCGCGAGTTCCGCGGAACTGCTGACGCGCAAAGCATCGCAGCCCATGCCCTCAGCGAGTTTGACGAAATCAAGGCCGGGCAGGTCGAGCCCCGGCACGTTGCGCACCTGCATCACCTGGCTGAACGAGCGCATCGCGCCGTAGCCGGAGTTGTTGATGACGATCACCGTCAGCGGCAGCTTGCGCTGCGCCGCGGTCCACAGCGCCTGGATCGAATACATCGCCGAGCCGTCGCCGATCAGGCAGACCGTGCGGCGATCCGGATTGCCCATGGCGACGCCGACCGAAGCGGGCAGGCCATGGCCGAGCCCGCCGCTCGCCATGGTGTAAAAACTGTCCTGGCCCGGCATCGGCAGAAAGGTCTGCATGGTCGGACGGTGGGAAGGGGCTTCCTCGACCAGGGCCGCATTGCGCGGCATTGTTTCCGCTAGCGCGTGCATCAGATAGGCCGCTGGAATCGGGTCGGCCGCCTTCGGCGCGGCGGGCTGGGCGCGGCTGGATGGCGCCGCGCGTTTCGCCTCCGGCAGCAGGTCGCGCAATTGCGTCAGCGCCGGCTTCATGGTGGCGATGATGCTGGTGCCGGTGGGCGTCACAGCGGCAGCGGTCGGATCGTCGGTGATCTGGAAGATGGCGGTCGCGCCGTCGAAGATCGAAGCATGGCCTTCGACGTGGAAGGTAAACACCGGCGCACCGATCACGACGACGAGGTCGTGCTCGCGCAGTGCGTCGGAGAGTTGCGCGGGCGAGGCGTGCAGAAAACCCGCGAACTGCGGATGCTGTTCCGGGAAACTGCATCGCGCGGAAAACGGACTGACCCAGACCGCGGCGCGGCTTTTCTCCGCGACCTGCACGATGAGATCAACGGCGGCGGAGCGATCGACCGCCGGCCCGACGACGAGCGCCGGTTTCTTGCTTGCCGAAAGTGCCGCGACCAACGCTTGCATCGCGTCCTTGTCCGGACCGATTTCGCGGCTGACGCTGCGCGCCGCGATTGGTTGCGCCGGATGGGTCCAGTCATCGATCGGAACCGACACGAAGGTTGGGCCGCATGGCGGCTGCATGGCGACGTAGTAGGCGCGCGCGATCGCGGCCGGAACGTCCTCGGCCCGCGCCGGCTCGACGCTGTATTTCACGTAAGGCCGAGGAAACTCCGAAGCACGTTCGGCATAGAGAAACGCCTGCAAGGGCAGAATGCTGCGCGCCTGTTGGCCGGCGGTGATGACCAGCGGTGTCTGGTTGCGATGCGCGGTGTAGATGTTGCCGAGTGCGTTACCGACGCCAGCCGCCGAATGCAGATTGACGAATCCGGCGTTACGCGTCGCCTGCGCGTAGCCGTCGGCCATGCCGATGACTGAAGCTTCCTGCAAGCCTAGAACATAGTCGATGTCGTCGGGCCAGTCGCTCAGTAAAGGCAACTCAGTGGAGCCGGGATTGCCAAACACCTTCTTGATTCCGAACGCGCGCAGCAGATCGAGCGTCGCGTCCTTGACGGTGATCGGTGCTCCGGAAGCTTGTGCGGGTTTACGGGCCAATGCTGTCTCCTCGGGCGACTACCAGACGGCCGTGCCCTTCATGGTCGGCGCGCCTGCGTTGTTCGCGGTCCACAGTTCCATGCTGTCGCCGGTCGCGCTGGCGTTGACGCTGAATTCGCTGCCATCGAACAGCGGCTGCAGGCCACGGTAAGTAAAGGTTTTCGGAGCCTTGCCGCCGTGCAGTTTCGCGCCGAGTTCGATCAGGAGCGAGGCCTGCAACGGGCCATGCACGATCAGGCCGGGATAACCTTCCACCTTGGTGACGTAGTCGCGGTCGTAATGAATCCGATGACCGTTGAAGGTCAGCGCCGAGTAGCGGAACAGCAGCACCGGGTCGGCCATATGTTTTTCACTGTGGGCGGACACCGGAGCCGCCGCCGGCTTGGCGGGAGTCGCGTTCTTGCCATCCGCCGGGATGTCCCGATAGACGATATCGTGGCGTTCGCGGACGGCGGGACCGCGCTTCGTTGCAATCACATGGTCCACCGACACGAAGCAAAGTGTCCCCGTGCTGCCGCCCTTGACCGTCACATCTTTGATGGTGGAGGCGCGGGTCACGGCATCGCCGACGCGCAAGGGTTCGCTAAAGTGGATCTCGCCACCCGCCCACATCCGGCGTGGCAGCGGCACCGGCGGCAGGAAGCCCCCGCGCGTGGGATGACCGTCAGGTCCAAGCTGCGACATTGACGCGACGGGGACCGTCAGGCACCAGTGCGTCGTGAGTGGCGCGGCGTCTCCGTCCCTGGGCTGCCCGACATCCTGGAAGAGCACGGAGCGCAATCCCGCCACCAGATGAGCCGTGACGACATCGGTCTTTTCTTCGGTGCGTCCGATCCATTGCCGCAGGTGATCAATGTCGATTTTATCGGTCATTTTGCTTTTGCCGTTTTCGGAGATATCGCTGTGTCGGCGGTGACCGTGCCGATCGCGGGCACAGCGCCATAGTGCCTGTTCTCGCCGACGACGATGGCCGCAGGTGCGGGATAGTTGACCACGCCGTTGGGCGTGTCCACGGCGATACGGCGCAGATGCGGATGCACGGCGAGGTCAGCCATGGTGTTGACCTCCGCGAAGGCAATGTCGGCGTCGTCGAGCCGCTTCAGCAATTCGACGCGCGTCATCGATGCAAAACTTTCACCGACAATCTTGTCCGTGAGTTCTCGATTGCGGACGCGTTCGACCATGTTGGCCAGTCTGGGATCGTTCGGCAGGTCAGGCTGGCCGAGAACTTCCGCGCACAGCTTTTTCCATTCACGCTCGCTCTGGATCGAAATCAGGATGTCCTTGCCATCCTTGGAGCGAAACGCGCCGTAGGGTGCGATCGAGGTATGGGCGAGGCCCATACGCTTCGGCGGATTGCCCGCCTCGGTATTCAACAGCGGTACGGCAAGCCAGTCGGCCATCACATCGAACATCGAGATCCGGATATCGGCGCCCTTGCCGGTACGTCCGCGTCCGATCAATGCTTCGAGGATCGCAGCATGCGCAGTAGCGCCGGTCGCGGTATCGACGATGGACAAGCCAACCCGCGACGGCGCTTCCGGGCCGCCAGTGATCGAGGCCAGACCGCTTTCTGCCTGAATCAGCAGGTCATAGGCCTTGCGTTCGGCATAAGGACCGCTGTCGCCATAGCCGGTGATGGTGCAGCAGATAAGCTTTGGATAGTCCTTCGTCAGCCGTTCGCGGGAAAAGCCGAGCTTGTCCATCGACCCCGGCTTGAGATTCTGGATCAGTACGTCGGCTTTCGCGATCAATTCCTCTAGCGTCCGGCGACCGTCCTGTGTCATCAGATCGATGACAATGGACTCCTTGCCGCGGTTGAGCCAGACGAAGTAGCTGCTCTGGCCTTTCGCCGCCGCGTCATAGCCGCGCGCGAAATCGCCCTCGGGCCGCTCGACCTTGATGACGTGCGCGCCGGCGTCGGCGAGCCGAGAACTGCAAAACGGCGCAGCGACCGCCTGTTCGACGGCGATAACGGTCAGGCCTTCAAGCGGGAGCATGATCTGTCCTCAATACGAGCGCGGCATGCCGAGCACGTGCTCGGCGATGAAGGACAGCACCAGATTGGTCGAGATCGGCGCGACCTGATAAAGCCGGGTCTCGCGGAATTTGCGCTCGACGTCGTATTCCTCGGCGAAACCGAAGCCCCCGTGAGTCTGCACGCAGGCATTGGCGGCTTCCCACGAAGCGTCGGCGGCCAGCATCTTAGCCATGTTGGCCTCGGCGCCGCAGTCCAGCCCCGCTTCATATTTGCGCGCGGCTTCCTTCACCATCAATTCGGCAGCGCGCATGGCGGCGTAGGCTTTGGCGATGGGGAACTGAACGCCCTGGTTCTGTCCGATCGGACGGCCGAATACGGTGCGCTCCCTAGCGTAGTCCGCCGCCTTCTTGATAAACCATTTGGCGTCACCGATGCACTCCGAAGCAATCAGGATGCGCTCGGCGTTCATGCCGGAGAGGATGTAGCGAAAGCCCTTGCCTTCCTCGCCGATCAGGTTCTCGGCCGACACCTTCATGTCGGTAAAGAACACCTCAGTGGTTGAGTGATTCATCATGGTGCGGATCGGGCGAATTTCCAGCCCGTGGCCGCGCGCGGCTTTCATGTCGACGAGGAATACGGACAACCCATCGGTGCGCTTCTTGGCATTTTCCTTCGGCGTGGTGCGCGCCAGCAGGATCATCAGGTCGGAATATTCAGCGCGGCTGGTCCAGATCTTCTGGCCATTGACGATATAGCCGTCGTTGCCTTCACGCTTTGCCGTCGTCTTGAGCGAGGAGGTGTCGGTGCCGCTGGTCGGCTCGGTGACGCCGAACGCCTGCAAGCGTAACTCGCCGCTAGCAATCTTCGGCAGCCACTTGGCCTTCTGCTCATCGCTGCCGTGCCGCAGCAGCGTGCCCATGGTGTACATCTGTGCGTGACAGGCGCCTGCGTTGCAGCCGGCCCGATGAATTTCCTCGAGGATCGCCGCGCCCGCGGATATCTTCAGTCCCGCGCCGCCATATTCCTCGGGAATCAGGACCGAGAGATAACCGGCCTGTGTCAGAGCATCGACGAAGGCAGTGGGGTAGGCCATTTCGCGATCGAGCTTGCGCCAGTATTCGCCGGGAAATTGGGCGCAGAGCTTGGCGACGGCGTCGCGGATATCGTGAAATTCGTCTTGTTCAGCGGCATGGGCTGTCATCGAGCAAAGAGCGCCTTTTGTCAGGAAATTCGAACCGGCAAGGACTCGTAGCCCTTGATGAAGCTCGAATAGACCCGCTGAGGCTCCCCGACAACCTCGATTTTGTCAAACCGCCCCAGCATTTCCTCCCACACAATGCGGAGCTGCAATTCGGCCAGCCGCATGCCGACGCAGCGATGAATGCCGAAGCCGAAGGAAAGGTGAGTACGCGGGCGGGCACGATCGATGATGAAGTCGTTGGGGTTCTCGATCGCCTCTTCGTCGCGGTTGCCCGAGACATACCACATCACGACGCGATCGCCCTTCCTGATGGTCTTGCCGCCAAGCTCGGTATCCTGAAGTGCAGTACGGCGCATGTGAGCCAGCGGCGTCTGCCAGCGGATAACCTCCGGCACCATGCTGTCGATCAGCTTCGGATTGGCACGCAGTTTGTCGTACTGATCGGGATTTTCGTTCAGCGCCAGCACGGAGCCGGTCATGGTGTTGCGGGTGGTGTCGTTGCCGCCAACGATGAGCAGAATGATGTTGCCCATCAGCGTCTCGCCGTCCATGGTGCGCGTCGCGTCGTTATGCGCCATCATCGAGAGCAGATCGTTGCGCGGCTCGGCGTTGACGCGCTCGTTCCAGAGCTTTTCGAAATAGGCCCGGCATTCGTCCATCTCGCGACGGCGTTCTTCCGGCGACGATACGACGCCGCTCTTGGGCAGCGCGGTAGAGACGTCGGACCAGCGCGTCAGTTTTCGCCGCTCCTCCCACGGGAAGTCGAACAGCGTTGCCAGCATCTGCGTCGTCAGCTCGATCGAGACCCGCTCCACGAAGTTGAAGGTTTCGTTGCGCGGCAGGCCATCGAGCACCTTGCGGACGCGCTGGCGGATCAGCACCGCAAGTTCGTCAAGATGCGTTGGCGTGAACATCGGTGAGACCGTCTTACGCTGCGGCGCGTGGTGCGGCTCGTCCATCGCGATGAAGCTCGGCCAGTCGTAGCCTTCCGGCACGTCGCGGATCGCGATGCCGCCATGCCTGACGTCGGAGGAGAAGATCGCCGCGTTGGTATCGACATGCATGATGTCGTTGTATTTGGTCACCGACCAGTACGGCTCGATCCGTGCGTTGGTGCAGTAATGCACCGGTTCTTCCTTCCGTAACCGCTCAAAATATGGCCACAGGGTATCGTTCTGGAACAGACGTGGCGCGCCGGGATGAAAATCCTTCAGCGGCATCGAATAGGCCTCTTCGCGCGCGGCGCGCTGAACGGCCTCTTTGTCGGTCGCGATTTTCGTCTGGATGTTCATCATTGATAGACCTGTCAGGACATTAGGCCGGAATGCGTACCGGCAGCGTTTCATAACCCTTGACGAAGCTGGAATATACTCGCTTCGGTTCGGCCACGACCTCAATCTCGTCGAACCGCTTCATGATCTCTTCCCAGATGATCTTGAGTTGCAATTCGGCTAGCCTCAATCCCACGCAGCGATGAATGCCGAATCCAAAGGAGAGGTGGGTGCGCGGCCGCGCCCGGTCGATAATGAACTCGTAGGGACGGTCGATGATGTCCTCGTCACGGTTGCCCGAGACGTACCACATCACCACCTTGTCGTCCTTTTTGATCTGCCTGCCGCGAAACTCGAAATCTTCCAGCGCGGTGCGGCGCATGTGCGCGAGCGGCGTCTGCCAGCGGATCACCTCGGGCACGAAACTATCGAGCAAAGCCGGATTATCGCGCAGCTTCCGGTACTGATCCGGATTCTGGCTCAGCGCGTAGATGCTGCCGGACAATGTGTTGCGGGTGGTATCGTTGCCGCCGACAATCAGCAGGATCAGATTACCGAGAAAATTCCGCGGATCCATGTCGCGTGTGGCGTCGCTGTGCGCCATCATCGACAGCAGATCGCTCCTCGGCGGCTGATTGATGCGCTCCTTCCACAGCTTAGCGAAATAGGTCGCACATTCCATCAGTTCGGCCTGCCGCTCATCCTCGGTCGCGACCAGTCCATCGGGACCGGGGAGTGTCGTCGCGACATCCGACCAGCGTGTCAGCTTGCGGCGATCTTCCCAGGGGAAGTCGAACAGCACGGCCAGCATCTGCGTGGTCAGCTCGATCGAGACCCGGTCGACCCAGTCGAACACCTCGTTCCTCGGCAAGTTGTCGAGGCACTCGGCCGAACGCTTGCGGATATTCACCGCCAACTGATCGAGATGGGTCGGCGTGAACATTGGCGCGACGGTCTTGCGTTGCGCGCTGTGGCGCGGCTGATCCATCGCGATAAAACTCTCGCGGCGCAGATCGGTTGGGACATCGCGGATGGTGATTCCGCCGAGCGACGCCGCCGACGAGAACACCGCGTGATTGGTTTCGATCTCCATGATGTCGTTGTATTTGGTGATCGACCAATAGGGGCCGAACAGGCTGTCCTTGCAGTAGTGAACCGGATCTTCTTTTCGTAGGCGATCAAAGTAGGGCCAGAACGTATCGCTACGAAAAAGCTCGGGATGGCCGGGATCGAACGCCTCCAGCGGCGCGGCGTAGGCCTTGTGGCGGGCTGCCGTCTGTTCCGGCGTTGCTGCCTGATCGAGCGTGCCGTGCATCGTGTCTCTCCCAAGAATCCGGCTGCGGTCGTCCGGCGCCGTTTGTCCATTTGAGCCAATTACATCCTCTTAGGGATGATTGGGCAATGGGATGCGACGTTGTCCCGCAACGGCCCGCCTCGTTGCCCGAAGCCTGCGATCCATGCGTGCCAAGCATATAGGATTGTAAGTACCTACCGAAAAAGCGCGTTCCACCAGTGGGAACACTTACATCGGGACTTCTCGTAAAAGTTGCTTAACGCATTGTCCGGCATCGTGATTCCCAAGGGCATCTTGGGGATTCACATGGCATTTCTGGCAGCAACTCGCGACATGAGCGCGAGGGTTGACGCGTTGAATAGGTCGCAGGCGGTGATTGAGTTCACGCTGGACGGCACGATCATTTCGGCAAACGCTAATTTCCTCAATGCGATGGGGTACGCGCTGGATGAAATTCAGGGCAAGCACCACAGCATTTTCGTCGACGACGAAACTCGTGACAGCGCGCACTATCGCCAGTTCTGGGATGCGCTGCGGCGGGGCGAATTCCAGGCCCAGGAATTCCGGCGCGTCGCCAAGGGCGGCAAACCGATCTGGATCCAGGCTTCCTACAATCCGTTGCTCAATCGCAGCGGCAAGCCGTTCAAGGTCGTGAAATTCGCCACCGACATCACGGCACAAAAACTGAAGAATGCCGATTACGAAGGTCAGCTCAAGGCGATTCATAAATCGCAAGCCGTCATCGAATTCAATCTGGACGGAAGCATCATCACCGCCAACGACAATTTTCTGAAGACTCTTGGCTACAGCCTCGATGAAATCCGCGGCCAGCATCATCGGCTGTTCGTCGATCCGAACGAGCGGGACGGTGTGGCTTATCGTGCGTTCTGGGAGTCGCTTGGACGCGGCGAATACCAGGCTGCGGAATACAAGCGCGTCGGCAAGGGTGGCAAGGCGGTCTGGATTCAGGCGTCTTATAATCCGATCCATGATGCCGACGGCAAGATCATGAAGGTCGTCAAGTTCGCGACCGACATCACCGCACAGGTCGAGGACCGCATGCGTCGCGCTGCTTTGCAGAAATCCATCGATGCCGATCTCGGCCAGATTACAGAGTCGGTGGCGGCCACCTCGGCGCGCGTCACATCGGCGGCTGGCGCTTCGACGCAGGCGTCGTCCAACATGCAGGCGGTCGCTGCGGGTGCCGAAGAACTCGCAGCCTCGGTCGGCGAGATCAGCCGCCAGGCGGCCGATGCACTCGCGATTTCGCAGCAGGCGGTCAAGCAGGCCAACGAGACCAGCGCCATTGTGTCCGGTCTCGCGGCCGCGGCCCAGAAGATCGGCGAAGTCGTAAAACTCATCAACAGCATCGCGGAGCAAACCAATCTGCTCGCACTCAATGCCACCATCGAGGCCGCGCGAGCGGGCGAGGCCGGCCGGGGGTTCGCGGTGGTCGCTTCGGAAGTGAAGAGTCTGGCGTCGCAAACCGCGAAGGCGACTGATGAGATCAGCG
>JBEPUM010000002.1:0-64969 GCA_041691515.1 Pseudomonadota bacterium
GCATCAGCGTCACCATCGTGGCCGCCGTCACGAGTATCGGAACCACTCTCAACGGCTCCTTTTCCGCGGTCAGCAGTTCGCTCAAATAGGCGGCGATGCCGCTGCCGCGAAGATGCTGTAAATATTCCTAGGAAAATAAGCCTTGACAGCGTGACGCTGCCGCAGTAGGTTTCGGGCATGCTCCACAGTTGTGCTCAAGACCAGCGCCCGCATGGACCGCGAGGTTGCATAGCAGGGCTGATGCTCGCCGCTGCGACCCCTCACCGCAGGCATATCCCTCGGAACATCATAACAAATCGGGCGTTGCCTCCTGCATGCCGGGCGCTATCTCGGCGGATCGCAGGGAGAAGGCGCATGGCAACAAAAGAGCACGAACAGATCGTGGAGACGCCGACGGAAGCGCGGCAGGCCGAACCCGGTCCTTCCGTACTTGCACTTCTGACGATCAGCACCGGGCTTGCCGTTCTGATTCTCGGGGGGCTCTGGTTCGTTTTCTTCCGCTAACGGATCCGCGACTATTTTTCTGACGACGGAGTTTTCGACATCACATGGCTGCACCGCGTCTCGCCAATCCGGCACGGAAGCCGGTGGCAGCCGGAGGTGCGTTGGGGGCGAAGCCCAACACAGCGAAGACCAGCATCGTCAAACCACGCAAGCTCGCAGCATCCAAATCTTCAATATCCAAAACTTCAGTATTCAAACCCGCAGCAACTTCGCTGCGGCTGGCCGGTAAAAAGCCGCCGAAATGCGCTGCCGCGAGACCGAAGGCAAACTCCGCCGCGCGCAAGACGGCTGCCAAGGGATTTCCAGCCAAGACATCACCCACAAAGACATCTCGACCCACAAAGACATCCCGGTCCGTCAAACCGCGTGGTGAAAAAACGCGGGCCGCCGTGGCCGCGCGCAGCAAGACGATTTCTGCAACGATGCGGCGCGCCGATGAAACGGCTGTTGTTGTCGATGAACAAGATGATGCCGCGAAGGCGGGATTGGACAAACAGCGCGCGCGGCGGACATCGGCTAGCTGCAAGGATGCGCCGAGCCCGCGCATCAAGCGCACCGCGGTCGAGCGTGTCGGCGACCCTCCGCCTGCGACGGGTCCGCTCCTGATTGAGCGCGTGACGCGCGCGATCGAGCGCGAGCTTTCGCTGATCGAGGTCATCGTCGGTGGCCACCATCTCAAGACCCAACAGCGCAGCGAAGCCGAGCGCCGCGCCCGCACACTCGCAAGTCTCGCGCGGACGCTCGGTGAAGTGACGCGGCTGCGCGCCGGTCAACAGAAGGCAAAGCCCGCCGATAACGATGCCGTGCCCCGCGATCTCGACGAGTTCCGGCGCACGCTTTCGCGCCGACTGGAACAACTGGTCGCAGCACCAGCGTCGCCTGCTGCTGGAGAGCATGAGTGAGGAGGAACTCGGATTTCTTAGCCATCAATGGGATATTTTTGCGCACGACCATCAGCGCCCGCCCGCGCTCGCGCCGAACGGCGCACCGTGGCTGATCTGGCTGATGATTGGCGGCCGTGGCGCGGGCAAGACCCGCGCGGGAGCGGAATGGATTCGCGCACAGGCGCTGGGGCTGCCGCCGTTCGCGGATGCGCCAGTGGAACGCATCGCATTGGTCGGCGAAACCGAACATGATGCGCGTGAGGTGATGATCGAGGGCGTCTCGGGGCTGCTCGCGGTTCACGCCGCCCATGAGTGGCCGACATGGTCGCCCTCGCGCAAGCGGCTGGAATGGCCCAACGGGGCGGTTGCGCAGGCGTTTTCGGCCGAGGATCCCGAAAGCCTGCGCGGACCGCAGTTCGGTTGCGCCTGGTCCGACGAGATGGCGAAGTGGCGCTATGCGGAGGCCGCGTTCGACATGCTGCAGTTTGGTTTACGGTTGGGATCGCAGCCGCGCCAGCTCATCACGACGACGCCGAAGCCGACGACGCTGCTGAAACGATTGATGAGCGATCCGGCCAGCATCGTTACGCACGCGCCGACGCGCGCCAATGCCTTCAACCTGGCGCCGACGTTTCTGCAGAGCGTGATGGCCCGCTACGCCGGAACGCGGCTCGGACGGCAGGAGCTCGACGGCGAGATCATCGAGGATCGTCCGGACGCACTGTGGTCGCGCGGATTGCTGGAAGCATGTCGTGTGCGCGAGACGCCGCCCTTGCAGAGGATCGTCGTGGCCGTCGATCCTCCGGTCACGTCGAGCAAGCGCGCCGACGCCTGCGGCATTGTCGCCGCCGGAATTACAGAGGCCGGGATGGTTTACGTCATCGCGGACGATACGGTGGCTGGCGTTACGCCGGCGATGTGGGCTTCGAAAGCGATCGCGCTGTGGCGCAAACTCGAGGCCGACGCGCTGGTGGTGGAAGTCAATCAGGGCGGCGAGATGGTGAAGGCTGTCATCGGCGAGGTCGACGCGGCGGTGCCGGTCATCCCCGTGCGCGCGATGCGTGGAAAATGGCTGCGCGCCGAACCGGTGGCGACGCTTTACGAGCAGGGGCGCGTCAAGCACGCCGGCAGTTTTGCCGCGCTGGAGGACGAGATGTGCGACTTCGCGGTGTCGGGCCTGTCGTCCGGCCACTCGCCCGACCGGCTCGACGCGCTGGTGTGGGCGGTCGCCTCGCTGGCATTGGTCCCGCGCGCCGCGCCGCGGGTGAGCGAATTGTGAAGGTGGTGAAGCGATGCTGGATCGATTGAGACAAATGTTTGCGCCGCCCGAGACAAAAGCCAGCCGTACCGCAAAACTGCTGGCGTTCGAAAGCGGCGGTCGTGCGCGATGGACGCCGCGCGATTTTGCGGCGCTGGCGCGCGAGGGCTACCTCGCCAACGCCATCGTGCATCGCGCGGTCAGGTTGATCGCGGAAAACGTAGCATCCTGCGCGTATCTGGTGTTCGACGGAGCGCAGGAGCGCGACGCGCATCCGCTGCAGCTTCTCTTAACGCGGCCGAATGCGCGACAGGATGGCGGCGCCTTTTTCGAAATGCTCGTGTCGCATCTGCTGCTGGCCGGCAATGCCTATATCGAGGCCGTCGCGCTCGATGGCGCGGTACGCGAGCTCTATGCGCTCCGGCCCGACCGCATGAAGGTGGTGCCTGGCGCCGATGGATGGGCGGAAGCCTATGAATATAGCGTCGGCGCGCGCAGCGTGCGCTTCGATCAGGCGGCGTCGAGCGTGCCGCCGATCCTGCACCTGACCTTCTTTCATCCGCTCGACGATCACTATGGCCTGGCGCCAATCGAACCGGCAGCCGTCGCGATCGACACCCACAACGCCGGGTCGAAATGGAATAAAGCGTTGCTCGACAATGCCGCGCGCCCGTCCGGCGCGCTGGTCTATTCCGGTCCTGAAGGCGCTGTTCTCTCCGACTCGCAGTTCGACCGGCTCAAGCGCGAACTCACCGACACTTACCAGGGCGCGGCCAACGCCGGTCGGCCGCTGCTGCTCGAAGGTGGGCTCGACTGGAAGGCGATGTCGCTGACGCCGAAGGACATGGATTTTCTCGAGGCCAAGCATACGGCGGCGCGCGAGATCGCGTTGGCCTTCGGCGTGCCGCCGATGGTGCTCGGCATTCCCGGCGACAACACCTACGCCAATTTTCAGGAGGCCAACCGCTGCTTCTTCCGCCAGACGGTGCTGCCGCTGGCATCGCGGATCGGCAATTCGTTCGCGCAGTGGCTTTCGCCGCAATTCGGCGACGGCATCCGCATCGTGGTTGACACCGATCGCATCGACGCGCTCGCCGCCGACCGCGCCGCGCTGTGGGAGCGCGTGTCGAGTGCGGCGTTCCTCACATTGAATGAAAAGCGCGAGGCAGTCGGCTACGCGCCGCTCGAAGGCGGCGACCGGCTAGAGTAAAACACGTGTCTGGGCGCGACGCATGTGCGGTGCATCGCAGTACCGGGACCCTCACAAAGACGGTTTGGATTCTTGAACCCCCGGTTCTGCAGCGCAGCGTGACGAACGCCGCACCGGGTCCGGGGCAAGGAAAATTGATGTCCGATCTAATCCGCATCTTCGGCGAGCGCGGTGATCTCGCGCACGTCGCGCTGTTGCTGTGGGCGTGCGCGGCCTCTGCCGCGCTGTGGTTCAGCCTGCGCGAGCTGGCCGCAGCGTCGCGCCGGTTCGACGATTTCGTGCGCGAACTGTCGCGCTTCAACCGGCGGCAGCTTCGCAAAAAACATCTCAACAAGGATCAGGACTGATGGACACACTGCATCGCGTGCTCTCTTCCTTCAACACCGAAACCAAATCGGCGCGGGATCATCTCACGGTGTTCCGTGAATTCCTGGCGCATCTCGACCAGATCCAGCGCAAGTCGCCCACCGCGAAGTCGGCGCGCGCAAAACCGGTTTCGCGGCGCAAGCCTGCGAGGCGCGTTCGCAAGGGCTGATCTCTTTCTTGCTTATCCCTCCCCCTGGAGTGGGGAGGGTGGCTGGCCACAAATCTTTTTGTGGCCGATCGGGTGGGGTGCGTCACCTGCCAGTGCCCCCCACCCCGACCCTCCCCACCGAAGGCGGGGGGAGGGAGGTCCGCACCATCCGCGTCAAGTCCGGCATTCAATTTCACCCCCGCCATTTGCGAGGCCGACCATGCACGCCCCGTTGTCATCCGTGTCGCGTCTCGCCTTCAGCGGCGACGGCACGGTCGAAGGCTATGCAAGCCTGTTCGGCGAGATCGACCAAGCGCGCGACATGGTGATGCCCGGTGCGTTCGCGCTGACCTTGAAGCAACGCGGTTTGCGAAAAATCCCGATGCTGTTCCAGCACGATCCGGCCGAGCCTGTCGGCGTCTGGCTTGAGCTGCGCGAGGATTTTCGCGGGCTGTGGGCGCGGGGTCGGCTGATTCCGGACGTGACGCGTGCGCGTGAATTGCTGGCGCTGGTCGAGGCCGGTGCGGTGGACGGGCTGTCGATCGGCTATCGCACCGTGCGCGGCCAGATCGAGCCGCGTTCGCGCGTGCGCAAGCTCTACCAGGTCGACTTATGGGAAATTTCCATCGTTACGTTCCCGCTGCTGGCGGGAGCGCGTGTCCGCGCGGTGAAGGAGGCGCCGGCCCCACGGCGCCTGTCGCCGCTGCGGATACAGGCCGAGCGTGACTGGCGGAGCATGACGGAGGCCGCGGATGAACCGGCGCCGCAGCTCCGCCCGCGCTCGGCGGTTTTTTCGGCGTCATTGCGGGGACGGGAAGGGCGGCGCGCAGCGCTGCGCGCGCGGAGATGGTGGGAGTGAACCAATGACCGACCATGCCGGTGCATTTGAAGCTGCGCAGCTTGCGCGCTGGATGCGGCCCGATGCCGACAGATGGATACGCCCGGATGCGGCGCTCTTCCTGAAACCTGGCTCCGATCCGCGCGATGTCTTTACGGCGTTGGCCCGGAAATACAGTCCGGATC
The DNA here is from genome assembly GCA_041691515.1 of Pseudomonadota bacterium. Classification (GTDB taxonomy): domain Bacteria; phylum Pseudomonadota; class Alphaproteobacteria; order Rhizobiales; family Xanthobacteraceae; genus Nitrobacter. The sequence goes on from JBEPUM010000002.1 coordinate 5,394, forward strand.
AGCCACGCGTGCCGGCGGGCAGTGGGCGGGAAAGCGGTCAATGGACAGGCGGCGACGCCTCCGGCCCCCAGGGAGCTAATGAAAACACGTTGATGCAGGATATACTTGCCACAGCATCGAATCTTCAGCTTATCGGTTGCCCGGCGGACTATCGAGAATGCGTCAAACTTTGCTATCCTTTGTTGGAGCGATTTTCAGCTCCTGGAAGCGACAGGAATTACTGGGATTTCCAAAAGTGCCTGAATGTTTGTCTCAAACGAGGGCTTTGATATGGATATCGACGCGGCCCGGCATACTGTCCGCCAGTCATTTCAAATCGCGCGCGAACTCCAGAGCCTGCTTCCGTTTCTGAAAGAACGCTGCGATACGAACGAATACCGGCAATATGCCGTCGATATCGCCAAGGCGGTCGATGCCGTTAGCGTGGCTCTGCTCAACAAAGCGATCAAGGATTATCCCGAGCTTAAGGACGAGATCGAGAGCCGCATCGCAACTTACGGGCGCTACTTTTGATCGGCCAGAACATCACCGCTTAAACGCCAGCGCCGCCGAAAGGCCCACGATGACGCCGGCGCAGATCGCAGCACCTCCGGCGGCCATGCCCCAGTTCAGGAAATAGAGAGCCATCGACAAGAACGTTTTGTCGGTGCTGCCGCCGAGCAGCACGAACGATGTTGCGAACGCCACCAGCAGCACAGCGCAAACGGCCGTCCAGAACCAGGCGGGCCCGCGCCGCGAAGGCTCCATCGCAACCCAAGCGCCGCCGGCGGCGGCGATGACCAGAACGACCCAGACAAAAATCGCAAGACGCATCGGTTGACCCCGGCAGGGATGTCACGTCGCCGATCTGTAGCCCATGACGCGCGCCGGTTGAAGAGGCCGGCATCCGTCTCGCCATGTTTTGAGACCCATCATCACCAAGGAGAACCAGATGGATTTTGACATCACCGACACCGCGCCGGAGCACAAATCCGGCATCGCCGCGTGGGGCGATTACGACGATTTTCGCGCGACCTTCGAGGAGTTCAAGTCGGCCAACGACGAACGGCTGGCGCGGCTTGAGAAGAAGCGCGGCGACGTGCTGCTGGAGGAAAAGGTCGATCGCATCAATGCTGCGCTGGATGCCCAGCACAGGCGCATGGACGACCTCGCCCTGAAGCACGCCCGGCCGGTGCTGGAAGGCCGCGGCCGCATCGTCAGGGACGCCGCGTCTCGCGAGCACAAGAGCGCGTTCGACGCTTATGTGAGGGGCGGCGAGGCGGGCAGCTTGCGCGATCTGGAGAGCAAGGCGATGTCGGTCGGGTCCAATCCGGACGGCGGCTATCTGGTGCCGGTCGAACTCGAGCACGAGATCGGCGAACGTCTGGCCGCGATCTCGCCGATCCGCGCGATCTCATCGGTGCGCACCATCTCCGGCAACGTCTACAAGAAGCCGTTCATGACCGCTGGCCCCGCCACCGGCTGGGTCGGCGAAACCGACTCGCGGACGCAGACCACCTCGCCGACGCTGGACGCCCTGAGTTTTCCGGCGATGGAGCTTTACGCCATGCCGGCGGCGACCGCGACCTTGCTCGATGACAGCGCCGTCAACATCGACGAGTGGATCGCGCAGGAGGTCGAACTTACCTTCGCCGTGCAAGAGGGCGCCGCCTTCGTCAACGGCGACGGCACCAACAAGCCGAAGGGCTTTCTGCAATCCACCACGGTGGCCAACGGTTCGTGGGCCTGGGGCAGCCTCGGTTACATCGCGAGTGGTGCTGCCGGCGCGTTCGCCTCGACCAATCCATCCGACGCGCTGGTCGATCTGATCTACGGGCTGAAGGCGGGTTATCGCCAGAACGGCATGTTCGTGATGAACCGCAAGACGCAGGCATCGATCCGCAAGTTCAAGGACTCGGGCGGCGCGTATCTGTGGCAGCCGCCGTCGCTGGCGGGCGGCCGCGCGTCGCTGATGACGTTCCCGCTGATCGAGGCTGAGGATATGCCGGACGTCGCCGCGAATTCACTGTCGATCGCATTCGGCGATTTCCGCCGCGGCTACCTGGTGGTGGACCGCGCGGGCGTTCGCGTGCTGCGCGATCCTTACTCCGCAAAACCCTACGTTCTGTTTTACACCACCAAGCGGGTCGGCGGCGGCGTGCAGGATTTCGACGCCATCAAGCTGATGAAGTTCGCGGCGAGCTGAGCGCTTTCTCGATCTGAAGACGTCGCGGTGCGCCCCATCGACGCGCCGTAGCGATGTCCCTCCCTCCGCTCTCGCGGTGGGGAGGGTCGGCCGAGCCGAGGGCCAATGCGTTGCCCGCAGGCGGAGGCCGGGGTGAGGGGATTTAAGGCACGCCCCCAACCGACACATCGCTCGCGGCGCTCACGATGCGCCACCCTCCCCACCGTGCGTAGCAAGAGCTGCGCGGAGGGCAGGGATAAGAAAAGGCGCGCCCGATCGGCGCGCCGTGCGTTTTCAGCGAAATTTTCCAATCACATCGAAACGGACCATCTCGCATGAATACGCGCGAGAACGCCTGGCTGCGCCATCAGCAGCAACGATGGCTGCGGCCGGACGCGTATCGCTGGATTCGTCCGGACGCGGCGCGGTTTTTCAAGCCGGGCGCCGATGTGACGGAGGCCTATCCGGCGCTCGCGACCAGTCCGAACCAACGGCTGCGCGAGCGGCGGATCGCCGAAGCCATCGCGCACGATCAGTCCATCATCGCCGAACTGAGAGCCGAACTCGTCTCGGTGAAGGCAGCGATCGCGTGGCGAAAGGCGGCCCGCGAACGTGAGGAGAAATACAGCCCGAGCCAGCCGCGAGTGCCGGCGGGCAATGGCCGCGACAGCGGCCGCTGGACCGACGGCAGCAGCAGCGGGCGACCGCGCGTCATCATCGACACCACCAATCTCGATGCGAATGCGGAGGGCGATGGCGGCGGCGTTGGAAGCGGTATCTCGGCATCGATCAGCGCGTTCGACATCGGCGACGTCAGCAGCGAAGTCGGCTCGCTCGGCTTGTTTGACATCAAACCGCGGGAAAATTCGGTTCAAGGCGTGCAGCTTGCAGGCGATCCGCCGGACAAGTTGCCGCCGATCGTCATAGCGCCGGAACAGCCGCCGGAAATTCCACCACCCAAGAGGGGCATTGCAGAGCGGTCGATCGATTTTATCCGCCGTGCCGCTGAGTACGTTCGGATTGTTGGCCCGCTGTCGCATGCTGCTGGCGCACTTTTTGAGGCGCTAGAGCAAGCCGAAGAACTCCGAGGAGAGACGGCAGCAATCAAGTCGGCGAACGACCCGCCGCTCACGCTTAAGGAACTGCAAGCCCGCGCGCGATTGCCCAGCGAACCCGGTTATCAGACGCATCACATTGTTGGTCAGTTCAGGCAGAACAGGCTGCAATTCGGCGATGGTTTGATCTACAGTCGTGAGAACGAAGTGCGAATTCCAGTCGTGAAGCACATGGATATCAGTCGATTCTATTCGACGCCCAATAAATACTACAATGGCTTGTCGCCCAGAGACTATCTTCGCGGCAAAAGCTGGGATGAACAGATGCGCGAGGGACTGAAAATCCTGCGAGATAACGGGGTGCTCTTATGATGACAATGACGCAACCGGATGAGGCGCGTATAAGCCCCCTTGTCGCGCGTTTTGTCGAGGTATGTCTGGAGCAGTATCAAATCCTCTACAGTTTCGGCAGCACCTCCAGATATAATCGTCTGTACAAGGAAATGGAGCGCGCGACGACCGAGCTCCAGCAGATGCCGGGCGATCAGCGGCGAGCCCTGTTGCCGCTGCTGTCGCATTCCAATCCGCAGGTTCGATTGCAGGCGTCACACTCGCTGCTGGTGCTGTTCCCTGTTGCAGCCCGCCAATGTCTGGAGGAAATTCGTGACTCCGGCACGGCGCCTGTCTACGCATACGCAGCGAGTGCCTTGCGACGGCTCGACGAGGGAAGCTACGTTCCGAGTTGACAGTTTGCGCCTTGCGCCGAGAGAATATCTTCTGACAAAGCGAGCGGCGTGACGCTATCGGGTCGAGACGGCGTTTCCTCAAAATCGGGGCCGGTAGAGATCATGCCCAGGTTCAGAACAGAAATCTGCATCAAGCCGAAGGACATTCAAATGATCCTGACGTGGCACAATGAAGCGGAATATTGGCTGGACCGGGCGTTTCTCGCTACCTTGGACGACTTTCCCGAATCCCATCGCAAAACGATCCGGATCATCTCGAATGGTATTATATCGATAACGATCAGTATGAGCGACTGCTCGATTTCAGAAAGGAGCTGCGCGAAAAACGCGGCGATCGATAGAGGCGCCGATCCGGTTGAGATTTGGCGGCGTCGCTCAAATCCCGGAGCCCCAGCTCCTCGCCGTTTTCAAAATCCAGTCGCGGTAGAGCGCGAGCGGCGTAACGCCGGTGAGGCCGCCGCAGCCCGAGGCGTTGTTCGCGCCGGTTGACCAACTGACCACACCGATAACGACGCTGCCGCCGCTTGAATCGAGAAACGCCGGCGCGCCGGAATCGCCGGTGCAGGCGCCGAGGCCCGCGCGCGCGTTGCTGGTTGCGGGATCGACCAAGCGGATCTGCAATGTGCCGGGCCGTCCGGTGACGCTCAGGCTCGCGGCGCGCGCCACGCCGCCGCTGCGGCCATCGCCGCGCACGGCGACGCCCATGCCAACGACGGTGAGACGCTGGCCGACAATCACCGGCATCAGCGCGCCACCGAGTGTTGCCGGAGCCGCGGCGACGGGGGCCGCGAGTTGCAACAGCGCCACGTCGGCGGTGGCGCGGTGCGCCAGCAGACTTTGCATCTGGAATTGCGGATGCGCAGCGGCGCGCTTGATATCGAGCAGGCGTGGCGGCTGGCTTTTGTAATCCACCATCTTGTAGCTGGTGCCCGGTGCGACGCAGTGCGCGGCGGTCAGGATGATGTTGCGCGCGATCAGCGTGCCGGTGCAGGACGTGCCGTGTGAGCCGACGATGGTGACAATCGCGCCGGCGACCGCAGGCGAAGGCGCACTGCCGCCGCCGACCATGGCGAAGGAAGGCTGCGCGAGAGCCGGCAACAGCGCGGCGGTGAGGATCATGAGCGTTCGCTGAATCATCCGGCGATGTGAGCCATCGCACCGCGCGTCTGTCAACACCTCGACTTTACCTGGACACTCACAACGAGGACATCCGATGCCGTCAATACTTTTGACCGGGCCTGCGATCGAGCCGTGGTCGGTCGCGGAGGCCAAGAGCTATCTGCGTGCGGAGAATGATGACGATGACACCGTGATCGCGTCGCTGATTTCGGCGGCGCGCAATCAGGTCGAGGCGCTGACGCGCTGCGCCCTGATCGCGCAGACCTGGCGGTTCGTGCGCGACCAGTGGCCGCCGGATGGGCGGATCAAACTGGGCAGGGGTCCGCTGCGGTCGCTGACGGCGGCACGGGTTTATGATTCCGCGAGCAATGCCAGCGCCGTCGATGCAGGAATGTTCGTCCTCGACAAGGCGGGAGGCGTGATCGCGTCGCCGTCCTGGGCGCTGCCGGTGCCGGGCCGCGCGAGCGCCGGTATCGAACTCGACGTCGAGATTGGTTTCGGAACTGCCGCGACCGACGTGCCGGATGTGTTGCGCCATGCGATCCGGACGCTGGTGGCGCACTGGTACGAGAACCGCGGCCTGATCGCGATCGGCCAGACGGTTGCGATGATGCCGGCCAGCGTCAACGCCATGATCGCAAGCTACCGCGTGCGCCGGCTCTGAAACGCGCGCTTTTCTCGTGAGGACATGACATGACCAGCGCCAATTCAGCGCTTCGCGCCGCCGTGCACGATGCGCTCGCCGCCGACACGGGCCTTCAGGATGCGCTCGGCGGCAACAGGGTTTATGACGAGCCGCCGCGCGGCGACCTGTTGCCTTATGTCAGCGTTGGCGAGGCGCGCATCACGGATACGTCGGTCGATGACGGGCCGACCCAGGAGCATCAGATCACGCTGCATGCGCGCTCGCGCCAGGGTGGGCAGGGCGAAGCGCATGTGATCGCCGGGGCCGTGTTGCAGGCGCTCGACGATGCGCCGCTGATGCTCGCCGGATACCGCCTGGTCAATTTCCGCTTCGCGGTCGCGGACATCCGGCGCGAGTCCGATGGCCGCATCTATCACGCACAGGTGCGCTTCCGCGCCGTGACCGAACCGACAACCTAAATCAAGGAGGCGTCATGGGCGCACAAAAGGGCAAAGACCTGTTGCTGAAGATGAGCGATGGCACGAGTTTCGTCACCGTGGCTGGCTTGCGCAGCCGCAGGATCGCATTCAACGCCGAGATCGTCGACATCACCAATGCGGAATCGACCGATCGCTGGCGCGAGTTGCTGGCAGGCGCGGGCGTCAAGCGCGCATCGCTATCGGGCCGCGGCCTGTTCAAGGACGCTGCGTCCGATGCGCTGGTGCGGCAGGCGTTCTTCGACGGCGCCATCAGCGATTGTCAGGTCGTCGTGCCCGACTTCGGCACCATCGAAGGCCTGTTCCAGATCTCGAGTCTCGAATTTTCCGGCGAACACAACGGCGAGGTGACGTTCGACCTCGCGCTGGAGTCCGCCGGTGCGCTGACGTTTACCGCGATGTGAGGATAGCGATGCCCAACAAACATCGCGGCGAGATCGCCGCAGAGCTTGGCGGGCGTCAGCGGACGCTGGTGCTGACGCTCGGCGCGCTGGCGGAGCTTGAGGCCGCGTTCGGCGCCGACGATCTGATCGCGCTAGCCGAACGTTTCGGCTCGGGGCGGCCGTCGGCGCGCGATCTGATCCGCATCGTCGGAGCGGGGCTGCGCGGCGCAGGCGAGACGGTGACGGACGATGAGGTCGCTTCCATGACGGCTGACGGTGGTGCGGCCGGCTTTGTCAAAATCGCGGCCGAGCTGATCGCTGCGACCTTCGACGACGGCGCTCCCCGATGAAGCCGTTTCCGTGGACGGAGGCGATGGGATTTGGCTTCGGTGTCTTGCGTCTTGCGCCGGACGTGTTCTGGCGGATGACGCCGCGCGAACTGGCACAGGCGATCCATGCGGTGCGCGGGCCGATTGCCGCGCCGATCGATCGCGGTTCGCTGGACCAATTGATGATCCGGTTTCCGGACAGGCAGGCGGGAGTGAGCGATGACGGATAGCAGCGATCTTCTGGGCACATCCAGCACGCTGGATAGTCTCACGGCCAAAACCCAGGCGCTGACGATCAGCGCGGGCGGCTTTGCGCGCGCGATGACGCAGGCGTTCTCGACCTCGATCACCGGTGGAAAGCAACTCGACGACGTGCTCAAAACGCTGGTGTTGCGAGTTTCGAGCCTCGCAGTGACCGCGGCGTTCAAGCCGCTGGCGAGCGGGCTGACCTCCGGCATTTCCAACCTGTTCTCGGGCCTCACCGGCGCGGGTGCATCGACGGCGGTTGCGGCGCAGGCGAATGCGCTCGGCGCGATCAAGCCGTTCGCGAGCGGCGGCGTGATCGGCACGCCGACTTATTTCCCCATGATCGGTGGCGGTGTCGGTCTTGCCGGCGAGGCCGGCCCAGAGGCGATCATGCCGCTGGTGCGCGGTCCCGACGGGCGGCTCGGCGTCTCCGGCAGCGGCGGTGGCAACAGCATCACGGTGCAGATCGCTACTCCAGATATCGACAGTTTTCGCCGCTCGGAGAGTTACGTCACCGGCCAGATCGCCCGCGCGGTCGCGCGGGGACAGCGGAGCTTGTGATTGTTTTACCCTCCCCTGGAGGGGGAGGGTCGCTCGCCGATCATGCGCAGCATGATGAGGCGAACGGGGTGGGGTGAAGAGCTGTGCTTGAAGCGCCCACCCCACCCCGATGGTCGCTTCACTCCCATCGACCTTCCCCCTCCAGGGGAGGGTGAAGAGAGGTTGTCATGACCAGCTTTCACGAAATCCTGTTTCCGCTCGATGTCGCGCTGAAGAGTGCGGGCGGGCCTGAACGGCGCACCGACATCGTCAGCTTCGGCTCCGGCCGCGAGGCGCGTAACGCGCGCTGGGCGCAATCGCGGCGGCGTTACGACGCCGGTTACGGTGTCAAGACGCTCGATGCGTTACAGACCGTTGTCGCATTCTTCGAGGAGCGGCGCGGCCAGCTTTATGGGTTTCGCTGGCGCGACCGGCTGGATTGTTGCTCGGCGATCACAGGCACAGCGACCTCGTCGCTGGATCAGGTCATCGGCGTCGGCGACGGCGTGACCGCCTCGTTTCAACTGATGAAGACTTATGGCAGTTCGTTCGCGCCGTATGTGCGTGTGATCGCCAAGCCGGTGGAGGGCAGTGTTCGTGTCGCTGTCGGCAGCAGCGAAGTTGCGGCAGGTTCGGCGTTCACCTGCGACGTCACCAGCGGCCTTGTGACGTTTCTGTCCGGCCATATTCCGCCCGCCGGCGCTGCCGTCACGGCGGGTTTCATGTTCGATGTCCCTGTGCGCTTCGATACCGACTATCTTGAAGTGGATCTCGCAACTTTCGCCGCCGGCGCCATTCCGAAAATTCCGCTGGTGGAGATCCGGCCATGAGGAGCATCCCATCGGCGCTCCAGGCGAAACTCGATTCCGGCGCGACAACTTTGGCGCGCTGCTGGATCGTAACGCGGCGCGATGGTGTCGTGCTTGGCTTCACCGATCACGACAGCGATCTGGTTGTTGGCGGCACCACATGCCGTGCCGCGACCGGCTTTACCGCGTCGGAAGCCACCAGCCGGTTCGATCTGTCGGTCGATGGCGCGGAAATCTCCGGCGCGTTCTCCGATGACTCCCTGACCGAGGCCGATCTCGCCGCCGGACGATACGATGCGGCCGAGATCGCAACCTGGCTCGTGGACTGGAGCGATGTCTCGCTAAAAATCCTGACCGCGCGGGGTACGCTGGGCGAAGTCCGGCGCGAAGGACAGGCTTTCACGGCGGAGTTGCGCGGCCTCGCGGATGCGCTGGCGCAGGACAGCGGGCGTCCTTATACAGCCCGCTGCGGCGCCGACCTCGGTGACGGCAAATGCCGGATCGATCTGACCGATGCCGCGTATCGCGGCAGCGGCGCTGTCACGACGATCGAAGGCACGTCGATCATCGGAGCCTCCGGTCTTGATGGCTTCGCCGATGGCTGGTTCAGCGCCGGGCGGCTGATATGGACAAGCGGTGCCAATGCCGGTCTCGCGATTGAGGTGAAAGAGCATCGCGTGTCCTCGGGCGAGGTGCGGATGTCGCTGTGGCAGGCGATGCCCGAGCCGATCGCGGCCGACGATGCCTTCATCGTCACCGCCGGTTGCGACAAGAATTTTGCGACCTGCCGCGATCGTTTCGCCAACACCGATAACTTTCGCGGCTTTCCGCAGATCCCCGGCAACGATTTTGTCGTGAGTTATCCCGTGCCCGGTGCGCCGGACAACAGCGGCAGCAAAGTGCTGTGAAGGAGTTGCGCGGTGATGGTTGCAAATCTAACCCGTGAAAGCATCGTCGCGGAAGCGCGCGCGTGGATCGGTACGCGCTATAGCCATCAGGCCTCGCTCAAGGGCATCGGTTGCGACTGCCTTGGCCTGGTGCGCGGCGTCTGGCGAAATTGCGTCGGTGACGAGCCGGAAACGCCGCCGCCCTATGCGCCCGACTGGGCCGAAGCAGGAGGCGGCGAGACGCTGGCCGCGGCGGCGCTGCGTCATCTCATTCCCGTCGCGCTTACGGACTTCAAGCCGGGCGACGTACTGCTGTTTCGCTGGCGTGATGGGTTCGTCGCCAAGCATGTCGCCATCGCTGCCAGCGACCGCACCATGATTCATGCCCACGACGGCGCGGCTGTCTGCGAGATCGTCATCGCTCCATGGTGGCGGCGGCGTCTCGCCTACGCGTTTCGCTTTCCCGGAGTGATCGACTGATGGCAGCGCTCGTTCTTTCTGTCGCAGGCGCCGCCACCGGTGCGCTGTTCGGTCCAGCCGGCGCGATCGCGGGCCGCATCGCCGGAGCGCTGGTCGGCAACGTCATCGACCGCAAGCTGTTCGGGCCCGGCAATCAGAGCGTCGTCGGACCACGGCTCGCCGATCTCGATGTCATGGCCTCGACCGAGGGCGCGCCGATCCCACGCGTCTATGGCCGTGCGCGCCTGTCCGGTCAGATGATCTGGGCGACACAACTCGAAGAGGTCGTCAGCAGCGAAGCTTCGTCAGGCGGCAAGGGCGGCCTCCTCAGCGGACCGACTACGACGACCACCACCTACAGTTATTTCGCAAACTTTGCGGTTGGGCTGTGCGAGGGCGTGATCGGACGGGTCGGGCGGATCTGGGCCGACGGCAGTCCGCTCGATGTCTCCGGCCTGACGTTTCGCGTTCATCGTGGCACCGAAGATCAGGCCGTGGACGATCTGATCGTGGCCAAGGAAGGTGCGGGCAATGCGCCGGCCTATCGCGGGCTGGCCTATATCGTGTTCGAGCGGCTGCCGCTGGCAAATTTCGGCAACCGCATTCCGCAACTGTCGTTCGAGATCATCCGCCCAATCGGCCAGCTCGAGCAGATGGTGCGAGCGGTGACATTGATCCCCGGCACCACCGAATTCGGCTATGAGCCGTCCACTGTCGTGCAGTCGCTCGGCCCCGGCCAGTCCGCGCCGGAAAACCGCCATGTGCCGAACGCTGCGTCGGATGTTCTGGCGTCGCTCGATGATTTACAGGGCCTATGTCCGAACCTTGAGCGCGTGGCTGTGGTCGTCGCCTGGTTCGGATCGGACCTGCGCGCTGGCGCTTGTGTCGTTCGTCCCGGCGTCGATAGTGCGGGCAAATTCACCAGCGGCGGCGACTGGTCGGTGGCCGGTGTGACGCGGGCAAGCGCTTATGTGGTGTCGCAGGTCGACGGCCGTCCGGCGTTCGGCGGTACACCCTCCGATGACAGCGTGGTGCATCTGATCGCGGAGCTGAAAGCGCGCGGGCTGAAGGTGACATTCTATCCCTTCATCATGATGGATATTCCCGAAGGTAACGGTCTGACTGATCCGTGGAGCGGTGCCGCGTCGCAGCCTGCTTATCCCTGGCGCGGCCGCATCACCTGCGATCCTGCGCCGGGGCAGGTGGGCTCGCCACAGGGCACAGCGGCGGCGGCGACACAAGTCGGCAACTTCTTCTCCGGCGGAAGCTCGAACTATCGCAGCATGATTTTGCACTACGCTAACCTGGCCGCTTCGGCTGGTGGTGTCGATGCGTTCATGATCGGCTCGGAGCTGAAGTCGCTGACGCGCGTGCGTTCCGATTCCGGTGTCTATCCTGCCGTCGACGCGTTGGTGGCGCTTGCGACGGATGTGAAAGCCATCGTCGGGTCGTCGACGGTCGTGACCTATGGTGCGGACTGGACCGAATATGGCGCCGATGTCATCGATCCCGGTGCGTCGGAGGTTCGCTTTCCGCTCGATCCGCTTTGGGCCTCCAGCGCGATCGATGTCATCGGGATCGATTACTACGCGCCGCTGGCGGACTGGCGCGACGAAGCTGGACATCTCGACTCGATCATCGCGTCCTCGGCCTATGATCTCGGCTATCTCGCAGGCAACGTCACTGGCGGCGAGGGGTTCGACTGGTACTACGCCGACGACGCCGCGCGCGCAGCGCAACATCGTACGCCGATCACCGACGGCCTCGGCAAGCCCTGGACTTTTCGCGTCAAGGACATCAGGGGATGGTGGTCGTCGGCGCATATCGAGCGGGTCGGTGGCGCCGAACTCGCAAGCCCGACCGCATGGTCGCCGCAAAGCAAGCCGATCTGGCTGACCGAGGTCGGCTGCCCGGCGGTGGACAAGGGCGCCAACCAGCCGAGCGTGTTTCCCGATCCAAAATCGTCGGAAAACCACGTTCCGTATTTCTCCAGCGGCAATCGCGACGACCTGATCCAGCGGCGCTATCTCCAGGCCTTTCTTGGCAAGCTCGATCCGTCGTTTGGCGCTGATGAACCCGACAATCCGGTATCCACGGTTGACGGCGCGCGCATGATCGACGCGTCGGCGATTCATGTGTGGACCTGGGATGCTCGGCCCTATCCGGCGTTTCCCGCGGCGATCGATGTCTGGAGCGACGGGCCGAACTGGCAAACCGGACACTGGCTCACCGGCCGTCTCGGCACCGCGCCGATGGACGCGCTGGTCGCTCAGCTCCTTGAGGATTCCGGCATCGCCGGCGCGGACACGTCTGCTTTGCGAGAAGGCTGCGACGGCTATGCGATCGACCGGCCGATGGCGCCGCGCGCCATGATCGAACCGTTAGCCGGGGCTTACGCTTTCGATGCGACGGCCGCCGATGGCACGCTGCGCTTCATCCAGCGCGGCGGCGCTCCGGTTGCTGAATTCGTGGAAGACGATTTGGTGCTGTCGGCCAACGGCGCGCTGGCGCAGTTGACGCGCAGCCAGGAAACCGAGCTGCCGCGTGAAGTCAGTTTCGGCTTCACCGACGGAATGTCCGATTACCGGCGTGCGGCGGTGACATCGCGCCGGCTCGCGGGCGGTTCGAACCGCAGCGTTCACTCCGATCTCGCCGTTGTCGCCGATGATGCTGCGATGGCGCAGCGGGCCGACGTCTGGCTGCAAGATCTCTGGGCCGGACGGGAGAGCGCTGCATTCGCATTCGGCCCGCAATGCCTGTCGTTGACGCCGGGTGATGTCATCGCAGTGACGATCAATGACCGGCGCCGGTTGTTCGAGATCGACACGACGGTCGATGCGGAAGCGCGACAGGTCAGCGCGCGCAGCATCGACCCCGAGGTGTTTTCAGTGCCGCTGCTCGCACCGCGGCTGAAGATCCCTGCGATACCGGCGTCGCTGGGGCCGGTGCAGGCGGTAGTGCTCGATTTGCCGACCATCGATTCATCGCAACCGCCGGTGCTGACGCGACTGGCGGTTTTTGCCAGTCCGTGGCCGACATCGGTGACGGTGTGGACCTCGCCAGACGGCACGAGTTTTCAGCCGGCCGCGATCGTACCAGTGCCTTCGACATCAGGCGAAACGCTCGACCCGTTGCCCGCAGGACCGGCCGGGCGATGGGATCGCGGCAACACCTTCCGGGTGCGTCTCTATGGTGGCGCGCTGGCGTCGGTGTCCGATGCCCGCGTGCTTGGGGGTGCCAACGCGGCGGCGGTGCAGACACCGGACGGCGAATGGGAGATTTTGCAGTTCGCCAATGCAGAACTGGTGGCTGCCCAGACATATAGAGTGTCGCGCCTGTTGCGCGGGCAGGCCGGCAGCGAATACGCCATTGCCGAGTCTTTACCAGCAGGCGCGCCGTTCGTCCTGCTCGATACGCACCTCACGCCGGTGGCGCGAGGACTGAATGCACTCGACCGCCCGATCCTGATGCGGCTCGCAGCAGCCGGACGAAATCACGACGACCCGACCGCGGTTGCGTTGACGGTGACACCGCAGGCGACCGCGTTGCTGCCGTTGTCGCCGGTGCACGTCAAAGCGCGTCGAGATAGCGATGGCATTCACATTTCGTGGATTCGCCGTACACGCATCGACGGCGATGGTTGGGGCATCGAAGTGCCGCTCGGCGAGGAAGTCGAGGCTTACACGATCGATATTCTTTCCGGCGGATCGGCCGTGCGCAGCATCGCGTGCAGCATATCAGAAGCACTCTACGCCAATGCCGATGAACTGGCGGATTTCGGCAGTGCCCAAACCAGCCTGCATCTCCGCGTCGCGCAACTCTCAAGCACCGTCGGCGCCGGCCACCCCACCGAACTCACTCTCACCATTTGAGATGACATGACAGACACAATCTCGGGATGCCGTATATCGACGGCAGCCAGGCGCAGAAGCACATTACCCATAACGAGGCGTTGCGCATTCTCGATTCAGCTATCCAGATCGGCGTGCTCGATCTGACGCTCACTGCGCCGCCATCCAGTCCGGGGGATGGCGAACGGCATGTGGTTGCAGGCGGCGCGACCGGCGCGTGGGCGGGGCATAATAACGCCATCGCGACCTGGCAGGACGGCGCCTGGGCTTTCCTGGCGCCAAAGATCGGCTGGTGTATCTGGTCGGTCGCGGACGATGTCATGTTCGCGTTCGACGGAACAGTGTGGCGGGATTTTCGCAGCCTGCCGGCTGCGCTGGACAACGCGCTGCGTGTCGGCGTCAACACCGCCGCCAGCAGCCCCAATCTCTTTAGTGTCAAATCCAATGCCGCGCTGTTTGCCGCCATCGATGCAGCCGACGGCGGCACCGGCGACATGCGGCTTCAGGTGTCGAAGGAGACGTCCGCCGACACTGCGTCGGTGTTCTTTTCGGACAATTTCTCGGGAAGGGCCGAGTTTGGCCTTGTCGGAAGCGATACGTTCAAGCTCAAGGTGTCGCCCGACGGGTCCGCATGGACCGACGCATTCAATATCGATCAGGGTTCAGGCAATCTCACGCTGCCGCGCGGATTGGCGCTGACCGGGGTTATTGCGCCGGCGCAGATCACGACCAACCAGAACGACTACAATCCGGCGGGTATCGCGGCGGCATCGGTCCTGCAAATCAACACGGACGCGGCGCGGAGCATTTCGGGGCTTGCCGGCGGCGCCGAAGGGCGTTGCGTGACCATCATCAATGTCGGCAGCCAGCCTCTCACGTTGCTGAACGAAAGCACGTCCTCCTCGGCATCGAACCGTTTCACGCTGAGTGGCAGTCTGACGATCGCGGCGAAGCAGGCCGCGATCCTGCGTTACGACGGCACGGCCGCGCGCTGGCAAGCGATGGCGGGCAGCGCGGCGCTGGTCCCCGGCAACAATCTGTCGGACTTGAATAGCGCGGCCACGGCGTTGACCAATCTTGGCGGCACCACGGTCGGTGTCAGCGTGTTCAAGGCAACCGATGCGGCGGCGGCCCAAGCGGTAATAGGGCTGCCGAACGGCATCAGCATTCAGACGGCATCGGCCAGTTCAAGCACCTTCGCGAGCGGAACGACGACGTTTGCATTCGGCGATAACGTTCCTACGATCACTGAAGGCACGGAAATTATCACTTGTGCCATCACGCCGAAATATTCGACGAGCAAATTGAGGATAGATTACAACATCCGGATTGCCGGTACGGGGGGCAACACGGTTGGTGTTGCGCTGTTTCAGGACGCGACTTCGGCTGCAATCGATGGCGAACAGCTGTCGATCGTCAACGCCGACAATGGAACGACACTGTGCGGCGTATATTTTATGACGGCCGGCACGACCTCATCGACAACGTTCCGGTTGCGCGCAGGCTGCGCCGGAGGAACCTGGTACGTTAACGGGACTAGTGCCGGACGCCGTTTTGGCGGAGTGCTCACGACCACGTTGAGCGTCACGGAGATAAAGGGCTAGTTTTTTGGCGCGTTCTGCATAAAATGTGCAAATGACAATCTATTACCTGCCTCTGCTTGGCTCCCGCGATTACATTCATGGCACGACCATTTTTAATCTGATCTTGAGAGAATTGCAGCCGGGCTTTCCTGTGCAATTGCGCTTCAATTCCTTGATCAGAGGGGCACTTAAAATCGATGCGATCACGCCTGAAAAATCAGATGGTGTCGTGTCGTTTGGTCGGGCTGACAGGAAAATTTCACTAGGTCTCTATGGCATACCGTCAAACGAGCCAACTGTACGCCAGCCGTTTGACGAAGACGCCATTACGGCCACGACGCAGATTGATGGCACGATAGTATCGTCGGAAATGACGAATGACGTTTCAATGATCGCGCGGTTTATCGTGATGTACAAAGCGCTTGTGCAAGCCCGATTTCCCGATGCAAAAGGGAAATGGTTATTTACCGGCATCTCCGCGACGGCATGGCCCGATGACGGAAGGCATCTCAAGCTGGAATTTGCGAGTGCCGTTGGAACGCGGATGGTCAAGTCTCGCGCGATCGTCGATGGACGCGAAGTTGCTCAGATTCTTTTCTCACTTGCCACGTAACGGACGATAGCGCCGATCGACCGCGCGCGGCGACCGACGTCGCGGATCGCAGAGCGGCCAACGTCTCCTGGAAGAGCCGGGTCCCATAATCCAATAGGGAATGTCCAATGCCAAACGTAGCCTCCGCTGCGAGCGCTCCCGCTATGCCCGTATGGCCAAGGGATGCGGTCGATGCGAAGAATGCCTTCTATGGTAATTTCCATGGCGCGAAGTGGCCGTCGCAATATCTGACGCGGATCACTACTCCATTCCAGATGACCTACGCCGGGAAGCTGCTCCCGTCGCTGCTGGTGAACAGGATGTGCGCTCATGCCATGCTGAGCTGCTTCAACGATATCTGGAACGAGTGCGACCACGACCAAAAGAAAGTGGACGCGACCGGCGCAAGTGATTTCGGAGGGTGCTTCAACATCCGGCCGATCTCGGGTTCGAACAACTGGTCGAACCATTCGTGGGCATGCGCAATTGATCTCTCCCCGTCGTCGAACGGCTTCAACATGAAGACGACGCTCTCGCGGATCGTGATCGACATATTCAAGGCACACGGCGCGCGCTGGGGCGGCGATTACAGGGGCCGCAAGGACCCGATGCATTTCGAATTCGTTCGATCTGTTTAGAAAGCCCGCTGCGCGACGGCCTCGCGCAAGCATCCAAACATCTTTGGAGACAACACATGACATCGGATTCGGTGTGGCAGATCGTGCGCTATTTGCTGATCGCAGCCGGGAGCTTCGCAACCGGCAAAGGCTGGGTCACTTCGGATCAGGTGACGGGTATCGTCGGCGCGATCGGCACGCTCTTCACCGTCGCCTGGGGCATCTACGTGAAGTTCGGCACCCGCGCGACCACTGCGGCCGTCGCTGCGCGAATCGACGTTCCGGTCATCAGCGCCGCGACCGGCGCGATCAAGTAACCCTCACAACAGGAGTTTTCATGCGAAAATTAGTCGCCGCCATAGCGGTCGTCTCCGGTCTGGCGCTCGCAGGGTGTCAGACCGTCTCGCTGCCGTCGCTGAATCTGAACGCCGCCGTCTCGCTCAATACGATCTACGGCATCGAAAATGCCTATGGCATCGCAGTGAACGCCGCCAATGCCTACAAGGCGCTGCCGCTTTGCAGGACAGGCAGCGTGCCGGGCGCGGCCAACGTCTGCGCGAAGCGATCGGTGATCGTGAACCTGCAGGCCGCGATGCGCAAAGCGCGCCTGGCGGTCAACAACCTGGTCGGCTTTCAGAAGGCCTACCCATCGGTCGATATCACCAACACGCTGTCAGCCGCGCAATCAGCCTTGATCGGCGTCCAGCAAGTCCTC
Source organism: Pseudomonadota bacterium (assembly GCA_041691515.1). Lineage (GTDB taxonomy): Bacteria > Pseudomonadota > Alphaproteobacteria > Rhizobiales > Xanthobacteraceae > Nitrobacter. Next base: position 22,611 of record JBEPUM010000002.1, read on the forward strand.
GCATCGGGAGCGCAGTAACATGGTCACAGCAACGGAAATCGAAGCTGGCCTTGCGGTAGCCGAAGCCATCGTCAGTGCCATCGTGAAGGTTGCGCCGGCGATCGAGCAGGGCGTGATCTCGTCGGTCCCCTATATTCAGGCTATCGGCGGATTGATCGCAGGCAGCAACGCCACATCGGCGCAGATCGACGCGGTGCTGGCCCAGATCAATGCGGCAAGCGATGAATTCCTCAAGCCGTTGCCGCCGGACGACGGCTCCACCACGACGTGAGGCCAGGGCGGGTGCGCTGGACCCCGCGGCGGCTCCGCCGGAGCACAAAAATATGACGTGGGCGGGGTCTTCACGTTCATTTGCCATTCACGCCGCAACGGGTCATCTTGGCGCTACTGAAGCCGGAATCACGGAGCCCGCCTTGCGCCTTCTGGTCGTTGAAGACGATCCCGATCTCAATCGTCAGCTTACGACGGCGCTGACCGACGCCGGTTATGTCGTCGATCGCGCGTTCGATGGCGAGGAGGGGCACTACCTCGGCGACAGCGAGCCGTATGACGCGGTCGTGCTGGATATCGGCTTGCCGAAGATGGACGGCATTTCGGTGCTGGAAGCCTGGCGGCGCAACAACCGCGCCATGCCGGTACTGATCCTTACCGCACGCGACCGCTGGAGCGACAAGGTGCAGGGGTTCGATGCCGGCGCGGACGACTATGTAGCCAAGCCGTTTCATCTCGAGGAAGTGCTGGCGCGGATTCGCGCGCTGCTGCGCCGGAGCACCGGCCACGCGCAGTCCGAACTGACCTGCGGACCCGTGTCGCTGGACACCCGCACCGGCCGCGTCAGCGTCAGCGGCAATCCGATCAAGATGACCTCGCACGAATACCGGCTGCTGGCCTATCTCATGCACCATACCGGGCGGGTGGTGTCGCGCACCGAACTCGTCGAGCATCTCTACGATCAGGATTTTGATCGCGACAGCAATACCATCGAGGTGTTCGTCGGCCGCATCCGCAAAAAGCTCGATGTCGACATCATCCAGACGGTGCGGGGGCTCGGCTACCTGCTGACGCCGCCGGCAGATGCGCGCTAGAGCATTTTTAGGCCGCCGCACCAGCTCGCTCGCGACGCGGCTGTTCCTGTCGGCGACCGCCTGGGTGGTGGTGATTCTGCTCATCACGGGCGTCGTGCTGTCGTCGGTCTATCGCTCGGCATCCGAGCGCGCCTTCGACCGCCGGCTCAATCTCTATCTTCGCACACTGATCGCCGAAGTCGCGACGCCGGACGAGCCGGCCGATCATCAGTTCCAGTCGCTCGGCGAGCCGTTGTTCGATCTGCCGCTGTCGGGCTGGTATTGGGAGGTCGTTCGCACCGACCCTGAGAAGGCGGAAGTCCGCGCATCACGCTCGCTGTGGGACAAGAAGCTTCCGAAGCTGGAAGATCAGGGCGTGGAGCTGACGTCGTCTGGAATCCGTGTCGGATACGTCGACGGCCCGGAAGGCCAGACGCTGCGCATGGTGGAGCGGCCGGTCGATCTCGGCGCGGACGGCAAGTTTCGCGTCACGGTGGCCGGTGACGCCACCGAGATTTTCGACGAGACCCGCGCCTTCGACTACTACCTTGGCGGCACGTTCGCCGCACTGACGGTAGGGCTGCTGCTGACCACGATATTCCAGGTGCGTTTCGGTCTGGCGCCGCTGAAGCGCATTTCGGATTCCATTGCAGATATCCGCTCCGGCCGCGCCGAACGGCTCGAAGGCGAATTTCCGGTCGAGATCGCGCCGCTCGCCCGCGAGACCAATGCGCTGATCGACGCCAACCGCGAAATTGTCGAGCGCGCCCGCACCCATGTCGGCAACCTCGCGCATGCCATCAAGACGCCGCTCTCGGTCATTGTGAACGAGGCCGCCGTGCACAACCGCGATCCCTTCGCGGCGAAAGTGCTTGAACAGGCCGACGTGATGCGCAATCAGGTCGCGCATCATCTGGAGCGTGCGCGTATCGCTGCACGGCTCACCGTCATCGCCACGGTCACCGACGTTGCACCCGTCATCGAGGCGCTGCGCCGGACCATGGAAAAAATTCACCGCGACCGCGACATTGCCATCGATACCGAAGCAAATGCGGCGGCGAAATTTCGCGGCGAGCGGCAGGATCTCGAAGAGATGGCCGGCAACCTCGTCGACAATGCCTGCAAATGGGCGCGGTCGCGGGTATTCATCGAGGCGTCCGTTAGCCCGTCTGCGGGTACCGATCCGGCGCCGATGCTGCATATCATTGTCGACGACGACGGCCGCGGGCTCTCGGACGCCGAGCGCGGACAGGTCTCCGGGCGCGGCCAGCGGCTCGACGAGACCAAGCCCGGCTCCGGACTCGGGCTGTCCATCGTCACCGATCTGGCAGCGCTCTATGGCGGGAGCCTGACATTGGGCTCCGCGCCGATCGGCGGTCTTCGCGCCGAACTCGTGCTGCCGGCGGCGTGAGGGAACCGGTGTCCAATCCCAAGACAAGCTCGCGCTACCCTGCGCCGCAGTCCCGCCCGAATTGTCGATTCTTGTGACGGTGGGCGTGACATCCTCCTGCGGGACGGCGCCGGAGGAATGATGGTCAAGACAAATTTTCTGGCGGTTCTCGCGGCCGCGCTCATCCTCTGCGGCTGCGACGTAACCGGTTCCGGCGAAGGTCCGGGTACGCTGACCGGTGCGTATGCGGGCTCGGCATCGGGAACGGCGTCGGGCGATCCCACGCATGACCGGGCGGCGGCCGCAGTCACTGCGGCTGCGCTCGGCGGATTGATCGGATCGAAGCTCGGTTCGGCGCTCGATGATAGCGACCGCGCACTGGCCTATCAGGCCCAGATCGATGCTCTCGAGCGGGGTGCCGCCGGTGCGCCGATCGCCTGGCGGAACCCGGCCACCGGCCGCCACGGCAATATCGTCGCCGGGCCGCTCTACGACCTGAAAGGCGCGAAATGCCGCGGCTATTCCCACACCGTCACGACCGGCGCTCAGCTTGAAACCGTGCGCAAAACCGCGTGCCGGAACGCCGACGGCAGCTGGACCGCGGTGAGCTAGGGCCGTTGCGGGGCTGGATCAGAAATTTCGCCTATCCCTCTGTTCTGGCACGCTCTTTGGCAAGAGGGCATTCACTTCTGGGGCTTCGCTGCCCTACCTCAACGCATCCTTAAGACCGCTCCTGCTATGACATCCGGTGGGCACCCCCGGTGCCCGTGCGATCGTCCGCGTCAAGATTTGCGTGCATGGACCAGACATCGATCGAACGGCTGAAGGATTACCTCGCGCAGCTCCCGCCGAAGTCGCAGGCGCTGCTGATGCGGGAGTTCGAGCGCGCGGTCGAACGGGGCGAAGACGCCGCGGTCGCCAACCTCGTGCTTGAGGAATTGCGCAAGATCGTTCGCGGTTCCGACGACAGCGTGCGGCCGCGCAATGAAGACCCAGCACGGCATCTGTTTCGTCCGCTGGAACCGTTCCTTGTCGAAGGTGGCTCGACGCTGCGTCCTGGGCAGATCCGCCGCGCGTCGCTTCTGCCGATCTGGCAGTGGTTGGCGCGAGATGGTGCGCCGGACGCTGCCGGTGTGTTCGAAGCTGCGCTTGCGGCTGAAACGGGATCGGCATCCGAGACCGAGAGGGCGGTGCGGACATTTCAGATGGCCGCCGCCAACGCTATTCTCAAGATCATGGCAGACGACTCCGGTACCGACAGACAGCGGGCGCTCGCTCGCATTGGTGCTCCTAGTGTCGTTGAGGATCTCGCCCCGATCGGTGCTATCCTGAATGCCCGTGAGGCTCTCGATACGTTGAACGGACGGCTTCCGAGCTTTCTGCGTGTCTTCGGAGAATCGCAGATTTCCTCGTTGATGGGCGCGCTCAACGTTCCTTCCCTGCAAACCCCGCTGGTTCTGCCGTTCGCGCTGTCGCTTGTGATGCAACGGCTGTCCGCATCCTGGCAGATCATCCGGCTTGCAATCAGGGTCGCGGGCTCGGACGACGAAATCCGCGTGGCCGCGATGCCCTATGGCGTGGCCGTGACGCTGGCGATCGACGATCTGTCGCGGATCGCGGCCAGTCTCCGCGCAGACATCCGGCGCGGGCATTTCGAAAATGTCTCTGAACACCTCAAGACCGTGCACGATGGAATGCGCGGACTGCGGACCGAACTCGATATTCGCACCGATTCGAACTGGGGCCGCCAGCTCGCGGCCATCAGGGTCGATATTTCCAACGGCCTGCAATCGGAAATCGACAGTGTCCCGGGCCGGGTGAGGCGGCTGCTTCGCCAGCGGCCCGACAAGGACATCTCGCCGGGTGCACGGGTTGACCCGACCGAAGTCGAGGAAACCGCCGCGCTGATCGATTTCGTCGCCGTGTGCCGGACCTACGCCAGCGAACTCGCCATCAACGAAGTGACATTGCGCACTTATTCGGACTTGCAGCATTACGTCGAGCAGACCACCGAAGCGCTGGTGGAATCGCTGCGCAACGGCGATGCGCGCGTCCGCGCGTTCCGCCAGCAGCAAGTCAAGGCCGCGATCCGCTTCTGCGACGTTCTGTTCGGCCATGACTATTCGTCGCTGATGAACAGGGCGGCGGAAAACGCGCTCACGGTCGAGCGCAAATCGAGCCGTGCCAGCTAACTGAGTGGAATCGACCGCTCGCGATGCCACATTGATTCGGCAGGGCTTTTTGCCGTCGATTGTGCCGCAATTGTCAATTGCACGCCCCTCCCAGTCATGATGTAACCCGGGCCATCGGATCCGCCGTTTCGGGCGCCGGTCCATCGGAACCCTGTTTGCGATGACGCTGTGGTTTTTGTTCGCGCTGATGACCGCCGGAGCGGCCTTTGCGGTGCTGTGGCCGCTTGGCCGCCCAGCCCGGCGGCTTTCGGGCGGTAGCGAAACCAACGTCTACCGGGATCAGCTCACCGAGGTTGAACACGACGCCAGGACTGGCCAGATTGGCGCCCCAGAAGCTGCTGCGGCTCGCGTCGAGATCGGGCGACGCCTGCTGGAAGCGGCAGACGCGGAAAGTAGTCAGCCGCAATCGTCGAATCTCAGGTCGAGACGTGCGGTGGCTGTCGCCGCGCTTGTTGGAATCCCGTTGCTGGCGCTCGCGATCTATCTGCCGCTCGGATCGCCGGAACTCCCCGATTTTCCGCTCGCGGAACGCGTTCGCGCACCGGCGGCGTCGCAACCGCTCGATAATCTTGTGGCACAGGTCGAATCGCACCTCGAAAAGAATCCGACCGATGGCCGTGGCTGGGCCGTGCTCGCGCCGGTGCTCTCCAAACTCGGCCGCTTCGACGACGCTGTGCGCGCCTATCGCAATTCGCTGACATACAACGGCGAAACCGCGGAGCGGCGATCCGATCTCGGCGAAGCGATCGCAGGAGCCGCCAATGGTGTTGTGACGGCCGATGCGAAGACGGAATTCAAGCGGGCAGTCGCGCTGAACCCCAAGGACGTGAAGGGGCGCTATTTCCTTGGAATGGCGGCGGAGCAGGACGGCCGCCCTGCGGATGCCGCGAAGATCTGGCAGGTCATGCTGGCCGATGCGCCCGCGGATGCGCCGTGGCGCGGTGTGGTGCAGGAGGCACTGACGCGGGTCGGCGTCAGCGCGCCGCCGCTTCCAGACGGCGCGGTGGCTGCGGCCAGCGGCATGAGCGAAGCGGATCGTACGGCCATGATTCACGGCATGGTCGACCGGCTCGCAACACGCCTGAAGCAGGACGGCAACGACGTCGATGGATGGCTGCGTCTGGTTCGCGCCTATATGGTGCTGGGCGATCAGGACAAGATACGGAGCACGCTCGCCGATGCGCGGCAGGCCGTCGGCAACGACGCGGCGCGGCTGCGGACACTGAATGAAGGCCTGAAGAACATGGGGCTGGGCGGTTGAGCATGAAGCAGGAACGCAAGCCGATTTTCGGCGCCGCCGTATCCCGATCGGAAGATGACGCATGACGCGCAAGCAGCGGCGGTTGACGATGATTGGCGGATCGCTGGCGGTGCTGGCGATCGCCGCCGCGCTGGTGCTGAATGCGCTGCGCGATTCCATCGTGTTTTTCTCCACGCCCGTCATGGTGTCGGAAAAGCACATTCAGCCGGGCCAGAGGTTCAGGCTGGGTGGGCTGGTACTGAAAGGATCGGTGGTCCGTGGCGACAATCTCGCGGTGACCTTCAAGGTCTCCGACGGCAGCGCGACGCTTCCGGTCGCGTTCAAGGGCATCCTGCCGGATTTGTTCCGCGAAGGGCAGGGCGTCGTCGCCGAGGGCGCGCTCGATCATTCCGGCGTGTTCAAGGCAGATATCGTGCTCGCGAAACACGACGAGACCTATATGCCGAAGGAAGTCGCCGACGCCTTGAAAAAGCAGGGGCATTGGAAGGATGATTACGGCAAGAAAGCCGGAAATGTCGAAGCTTCCGGCAAACAGGGAGTGTCGCAATGATCGCCGAAGCCGGACATTATGCGCTGGTGCTGGCGCTCGGCCTTGCGCTGATCCAGTCCACGGTGCCGATTATTGGCGCCCGATTGCACGACGGCGCGCTGATGAACGTCGCGCGTTCGACGGCGCTGGCGCAATTGCTGTTCGTGGCGCTCTCGTTCGCTGCATTGGTGACGCTGCATGTCACCTCGGACTTTTCAGTCGTCAACGTGTACGAGAATTCGCATTCGCTGAAGCCGATGATCTACAAGATCACCGGCGTCTGGGGCAATCACGAAGGCTCCATGCTACTGTGGGTCACGATCCTCGCGCTGTTCGGCGGGCTCGTTGCCGCATTCGGTAACAATCTGCCGCTGTCGTTGCGTGCGCATGTGCTGGCGGTGCAGGCCTGGATCGCGACCGCGTTCTATCTGTTCATCCTGCTGACCTCGAATCCGTTCATGCGTATCGCCAATCCGCCGATCGAGGGCCGCGATCTCAACCCGGTGTTGCAGGACATCGGCCTCGCGGTGCATCCGCCGATGCTCTATCTCGGCTATGTCGGGTTCTCGATTTCGTTTTCCTTCGCCGTCGCAGCTCTGCTCGAAGGCCGCATCGACGCCGCCTGGGCGCGCTGGGTGCGGCCGTGGACGCTGATGGCGTGGATTTGCCTGACGCTTGGGATCGCGATGGGCTCGTACTGGGCCTACTACGAGCTCGGCTGGGGCGGCTGGTGGTTCTGGGATCCGGTCGAGAACGCGTCGCTGATGCCGTGGCTGGCCGGGACCGCGCTGCTGCACTCGGCGGTGGTGATGGAAAAGCGTAATGCGCTGAAGGTGTGGACCATCCTGCTCGCGATCCTGACCTTCTCGCTGTCGCTGCTCGGCACATTCCTGGTTCGCTCGGGCGTGCTCACGTCGGTTCACGCCTTCGCGACCGACCCGACGCGCGGCGTGTTCATCCTGCTGATCCTCTGCATCTTCATCGGCGGCAGCCTGACGCTGTACATCTGGCGCGCAGCGGCGCTGAAGCAGGGCGGGCTATTTGCACCGATCTCGCGCGAAGGCGCGCTTGTGCTCAACAACCTGTTCCTGACGACCGCCTGTGCCACCGTCTTCATCGGGACGCTCTATCCGCTGGCGCTCGAAGTCGTCACCGGGGAGAAAATCTCGGTCGGTGCGCCGTTCTTCAATCTGACCTTCGCGCCGCTGTTCGTTCCGCTGATGATCGCAGTGCCGTTCGGGCCGCTGCTGGCGTGGAAGCGGGGTGACCTGCTCGGCGCGTCGCAACGTTTGATCGCCGCCGGAATCGGCGCCTTGATTGCGGTGGCGGTGTTGTGGGCCTGGACGCGCGGCGGCAGCGCCTTCGCGCCGCTGGCGATCGGGCTGGCTGTGTTCGTCATTCTCGGGGCGCTCTGCGATCTCGCCGAACGCATCAGCCTGTTTCGCGCGCCGCTTCCAGTGTCGTTGCGCCGTGCCAGGGGATTGCCGCGCTCGACATGGGGTACCGTCTTCGCCCATGCCGGCGTCGGCGTGGCTCTGATCGGCATCGTCTGCGAAACCACCTGGAACAGCGAACATATCGCCTCCATGAAGCCGAGCGATGTGGCGCAGGTCGGCGGCTACAGCCTGACCTTCGATGGCACGACGCAGCGGCAGGGATCGAACTATCGCGAGCAGATCGCGCGCTTTACCGTGCGCCAGGACGGTCAGCCGATTGCGGTGATGACGCCGTCGAAACGCAATTTCACCACGCGCGGTTCGTCGACCACGGAGGCTGCGCTGCTGACGCGCGGCGTGAGCCAGCTCTATATTTCGCTCGGCGATACCGCGGCCGATGGCGCGGTCGCGGTGCGCATGTACTACAAGCCGATGGTGCTCTTGATTTGGTTTGGGCCGGTTTTGATGGCCTTTGGCGGCATGCTGTCGCTGTCCGACCGCCGCCTGCGCGTCGGAGCGCCAAAACCGGCCAAGGCAAGCCGCGCACTCCAGGCGGCGGAGTGATGCGGTGAGGCGCATTCCTGCATTTGTGGTTTTGGTCTTCATGATGCTCGGCGCGCCCGCCGTCCACGCGGTGCAACCCGACGAAATCATGTCCAATCCTGCGCAGGAGTTGCGCGCGCGCGGCTTGTCGCGCGAATTGCGCTGCATGGTCTGCCAGAACCAGTCGATCGACGATTCCGAGGCACCGCTGGCGCGAGACATTCGCCTGCTGGTGCGTGAGCGCATCGCGGCAGGTGACAGCGATCAGCAGGTGCTGGATTTTCTGGTCGCCCGCTACGGCGAGTTCGTGCTGCTGAAGCCGCGGTTCGAACCGAGTACGTTGCCACTCTGGCTGCTCACCCCAGCACTGCTGATCGGTGGCGGACTTGCGCTCTGGGGTTACACCCGGCGCAGGTCAAAAGCGATGCCGGATGCCGCGGATCCACCGCCGCGATTGAGCGAGGACGAAGAAGCGCGGCTGGCAAAATTGGTGGCGGCGGAATCTGCCGCGGATGGCCCGGTTTAGCGTGCGCCAAACTGCCGCATCAAATGCGGCCATTGTTACAAAACATTAATTTCCCAGCCAGCCCGCTGTAAGGCGGGAATCCCCATCTTCAAGACCATAAGGTGCTCGCCCTCGGCACTGTTCAATCTGGTTTTGGAGACTTCGTATGACTGACCGGCCCACCGACCACTCGTCGCTTCCCTCGTTCAAATCCGCCCGCCGTTCGCTGTTCTCTGCGCGCAAGTTCGCGCTAATGGCGTCGGTCGTCGCCGGTCTCGGCGTCGCCGCTTACGGGTTCAGCCCTTCGACGGGCAGCCTTGATCTCTTCAGCAGCCCCGCCCACGCACAGGTCAATAACGATGTGAGCAAGGTCGCGCAGCCGATCGGCTTTGCCGACATTGTCGAACGCGTGAAGCCGTCGGTGATTTCGGTGAAGGTCCAGATCAGGGAGAAAACTGCCGACGCGGGCAACAATGACGGTGACTCGCCGTTCCAGCCCGGATCTCCGATGGAGCGTTTCTTCCGCCGCTTCGGCGGGCCGGATGGCTTGCCGCCAGGATTGCGTGGCCAGCGCGGCCATGGCGCCGTCACCGGTCAAGGCTCCGGATTCTTCATTTCAGCCGACGGCTATGCCGTGACCAACAATCACGTCGTCGACGGTGCCGACAAGGTCGAAGTCACCACCGATGCCGGCAAGACCTATAGTGCGAAAGTGATCGGTACCGATCCGCGTACCGATGTTGCTCTGATCAAGGTTGAGGGTGGTTCGGATTTCCCGTTTGCGAAGCTGTCGGACGACAAGGCGCGGATCGGCGACTGGGTGCTTGCGGTCGGCAATCCGTTCGGTCTCGGCGGAACCGTAACGGCCGGCATCGTATCGGCCAGCGGCCGTGACATCGGCAACGGTCCCTACGATGACTTCATTCAGATCGATGCGCCCGTGAACAAGGGTAACTCCGGCGGCCCGGCCTTCAACATGAAGGGTGACGTCATCGGCGTGAACACCGCGATCTACTCGCCGTCCGGCGGCAGCGTCGGCATCGCGTTCTCGATCCCGGCCAACACCGTGAAGAGTGTCATCGCCCAACTCAAAGACAAGGGTTCGGTGAGCCGCGGATGGATCGGTGTCCAGATTCAACCCGTCACCTCTGACATTGCCGATAGCCTCGGTATGAAGAAAGCTGAAGGTGCGCTGGTTGCGGAGCCGCAGGCGAACGGTCCGGCCTCCAAGGCCGGCATTGAATCCGGAGACGTGATCAAGGCGGTCAACGGCGAAACCGTGAAGGACGCGCGCGAACTGGCGCGGACCATCGGTGCCTTCGCGCCGGGTACATCGATCAAACTCGACGTGCTGCACAAGGGCACGGACAAGGTCGTCAACCTGACGCTCGGCACCTTGCCGAACAACCTGGAAGCCAAGGCCGATATCAACGACAACGACCGCGGGTCGTCGTCGCGCGGCGCTGAGGTTCCAAAGCTCGGCATGACGGTTGCACCGGCAACGTCGGTTGCGGGCGCCGGCAAGGAAGGCGTCGTCGTGACTGACGTCGATCCGAAGAGCGCGGCCGCGGAGCGTGGCTTCAAGGAAGGCGACGTGATTCTCGAAGTTGCGGGAAAGAGCGTGGCCAGTTCAGGCGACGTGCGCGATGCGATCAAGGCGGCGCACGCGGACAACAAGAACAGCGTTCTGATGCGGGTTCGCACCGGCGGTTCGGCGCGTTTCGTCGCGGTGCCCATCGCAAAGGGCTAAGGCTCCAACGTTGCAAGCAACGTTACAAGAGATGGGAAGCGTCGCCGGCATAGTCGCCCCCGCTGACGGCACTTTCCGGGGGACGGGCCAAAAGCCCGTCCCCTTAAGTTACCTTCCGATGGAATGAGCCCCCCTCCGTCGGAAGGACTAAGGGCGGTGGAGTTCCCCCAAGCTCCACCGCCCGCTTTTCCTGACGGCCGGGGAGCATCTCGCAGCCTTGCGCGCAGGCGACCGGCGCGCCATGGTGACAGAAAGACGAACCCTCTTGGCCGATTCCAGCAACCAGATGCGCCTGCTGATCATCGAAGACGATCGCGAATCCGCGGACTATCTCGTGAAGGCGTTTCGCGAGGTCGGTCACGTTGCCGAGCTTGCAAGCGATGGCGAGGAGGGGCTGTCACTCGCGGACGGCGGCGACTACGACGTGTTGGTCATCGACCGGATGCTGCCAAAACGCGACGGGCTTTCTGTGATAGGCTCGCTCCGCGACAAGGGCAACCGGACGCCAGCGCTCATTCTCTCCGCGCTCGGCCAGGTAGACGATCGCATCAAGGGATTGCGGGCGGGGGGTGACGACTATTTGCCGAAGCCCTACGCGTTTGCCGAATTGCTGGCACGGGTCGAAGTGTTGTCGCGTCGCCATGGCGGTCCGGCCGAAGATACCGTCTATCGTGTTGGCGACCTCGAACTCGACCGGCTGTCGCATCGCGTCGCGCGAGGCGCGGATGAATTGACACTCCAGCCGCGCGAATTTCGCCTGCTCGAATATCTGATGAAGCATGCGGGACAGGTCGTGACCAGAACCATGCTGCTTGAGAACGTCTGGGATTATCACTTCGATCCGCAGACCAACGTCATCGACGTGCATATTTCTCGGCTGCGCTCCAAGATCGACAAGGGTTTCGAGCGGCCTCTGCTGCATACCATCCGAGGCGCTGGATACATGATCCGTGACGGCGTTCGGTAAACTGTTCCGCACCACGGCGTTTCGGCTGACGCTGGTCTATCTTCTGCTGTTCGCGCTTTTTGCGGCGTCTCTCCTCGGATATTTTGCCTGGAATACCCGCCGCCTGATCACCGATCAGATCACCTCCACCGTCGGCGAGGAAATTGGCCTGCTCTCCGACGTCTTCAATCGCCGCGGATTGCGCGGTCTTGTCTTCGCCATCGAAAATCGCGCGCTTCGGCCCGGCTCAAATCTCTATCTGGTGACGACACCTGCTGGCCTCGCCGTCGCGGGCAATGTCGGGTCGCTTCAGCCTGGCGTGATAACGAGCACCGGCTGGACCGAAACCGCCTACCGCCGGCTAGATGAGCAAGACAAGGCCGATCATCGTGCGCTGGTGCGCGTGACGGAGTTGTCCAACGGCTTTCGGCTGCTGATCGGCCGCGATCTGGAAGAGCGTCGGCGCATTTTTGGCGTGGTCGCTTCCGCCGCGCAGTGGTCGGTGCTGATCGTTGTCATTCTTGGTCTCGGCGGCGGCATTTTCGTGGCGCGCCGGGTACTGCATCGTATCGATGCAATGACGGGGACCACACAGCGCATCATGGCCGGTGATCTGAGCGGGCGGCTTCCGGTCGGACGCAGCGGCGACGAACTCGATCGGCTGGCGGGAAATCTCAACGCGATGCTCGAGCGCATTGAGGCCTTGATGATGGGACTGAAGGAGGTCTCCGACAACATCGCCCACGATCTGAAGACGCCACTGACGCGGCTGCGCAATCGCGCCGAGGAGGCGCTCGCTAAATCCAGCAATGAGAGCGAATATCGTGCCGCGTTGGAACGGACCATCGAAGAGTCCGACGGGCTGATCCGTACCTTCAACGCGCTCTTGATGATCGCGCGCGCCGAATCGGGACAGGCGCGGGACAACATGGTAGATTTCGACGCTGCGGAAGTCGCGCAGGGCATCCACGAACTCTACGAGCCGCTGGCCGAAGACAACGGGCTGATGCTCAATGTCCAGGCTGAGCCTGCCCCGCTGCACGGCAATCGCGAACTGATCAGTCAGGCGCTCGCCAATCTGGTCGAAAACGCCATCAAGTATGGACAGTCGAAACCGGTGGCGCAGCCACTCGGGGCCGACGTGCCTGACGTAGCTGTCGCCGCAAACACAGCCACAGCTGACAAGACGATCTTGATCGAAGCCCGTCGCGATGGTGATCGCGTCATTCTCGGCGTGATCGATCATGGCTCCGGGATCCCCGAAGCTGACCGCAAGCACGCTATCGAGCGGTTCGTGCGGCTCGAAGCCAGCCGGACACTGCCGGGATCCGGGCTCGGCCTGAGCCTCGCGTCGGCGGTGGCCACGCTACACGGTGGCGATCTCACGCTCAGCGATGCTCAACCGGGCCTGCGTGCGATACTATCCATCCCCGCCCGGATCGGCGAGGGACTTGCGGCGCCGACGCCGGACGTGCAACAGAATGGTGCATGATTTCATCCGCGAAGGGCGACGCGGACCGGGCCAGTCTGGCGGCACGTCTTACGGACGGGCCAAAAGTATTCGCGCCTGCAGAGTCCGAACGCCGTCTTGAAGATTGGTTGTCCGATCTAACGCCGAAGCAATCCGGCGCTATCGGGGCTCTGACGGGTTCGTTCCCGCTGGTTCAGTCGATCCTGTTCGGTGTCGCGGAATCGTCGCCCTATCTTTTTGACCTGATGCGTGCCGACCCGGATCGGACGTTGCGCCTGTTTCACGGCAACCCAGAAGATCGTCTTGCGGGGCTGATTTCGGATATCTCGGAAGCAGCAGCGTCCGGCGATGAAGCCGAGGCCATGCAACGGCTTCGCGCCATCAAGGCAGAAGCGGCGCTGCTGATCGCGTTGTGCGATATCGGCGGCGTGTGGCCTGTCATGCAGGTCACGGCGGGATTGACCGGTCTTGCCGTCGCATCGGTCCAGAGCGCGCTGCGATTTCTGCTGCGACAAGAGGCGGGGCGCGGACGGCTGCAACCGCCCAACATCGATCGTCCCGAAGACGGCAGCGGTCTCGTGGTGCTTGCGATGGGCAAGATGGGCGCAGGTGAACTGAATTATTCGAGCGACGTCGATCTGATCGTGTTTTTCGATCTCGCCGCACCGACGCTTGCTCCTGGTATCGAGCCGCAGCAATTCTTCGTTCGTGTCACGCAAGGTCTGTCGCGCATGCTGCAACAGCGGACCGGCGATGGCTATGTCTTCCGGGTCGATCTGCGCCTGCGGCCGGATCCGGCATCGACGCAGGTCGCCGTGTCGACCGCGGCTGCGCTCGATTACTATGAGCGGGAAGGCCGCACCTGGGAACGCGCGGCCATGATCAAGGCGCGGCCCTGCGCCGGCGATGCGCAGGCAGGCGAAGCGATGATTGCCGAGATATCGCCTTTCGTCTGGCGCAAGCACCTCGATTTCGCAGCCCTCGCTGATGTTCATGACATGAAGCGGCAGATGCAGACCTACCGAGGACAGAGCGAGATCTCTGTCGAAGGCCATAACGTCAAGATCGGGCGAGGCGGTATCCGGGAGATCGAGTTTTTCGCCCAGACCCAGCAGTTGATCGCTGGCGGACGGCATCCCGAATTACGAGTGCGTCCGACGCTGGATGCGCTCAAGATTCTGGCATCAAGCAACTGGATCACAAACTCAGCACGGGATGAATTGACCGCCGCATATCTGTTTTTGCGAAAGGTCGAGCATCGGGTCCAGATGATGGCCGACGAGCAGACCCATGTTCTGCCTGCCGACGTCGAGGCGATGGAGCGGTTCGCGCGTTTTCTCGGATTTGATGATCGCGCGAGCTTTGCGGCCGAATTGCTGGTGCATCTCGATTGCGTTCAAGGACACTATAGCCGGTTGTTCGAAGGCGATCCCACCGGCACGGCCAAGCTGCCGACGGTGGACTATGGCGCCGGACCCGACGATCTGCGGTTGATCGATCACCTAACCAAGCTTGGCTTCGAGAAGCCGAGGATGGTTGCAGCCACCGTCCAGCAATGGATGTCTGGCGAATATCGATCGCTCAAAGCCGAAGCGACGCGGTCCGCATTCGAGGCATTCGTACCGGCGCTGATTGACGGTCTGGCACGGGCAGAAGAGCCGGATAACGCGGTGGTCGCGTTCGACAGTTTCTTGCAGGCATTGCAACGCGGCGGCCGGCTGATTTCGCTGCTCAGCCAGAATCAAGAACTCGTTGCGCTGGTGGCGCTCGTGCTCGGCGCCGCGCCGCGGCTCGGTGACATGCTGGCGCGACGTCCGCAGATCATGGATGGATTGATCGACCCGCGATTCTTCGGCGCCATGCCCGACCGGCAGGAGCTGTCGGCACGACTGGCCGCCACCCTCAAGGATGCGGATTCCTATGAGGAGTTTCTCGACCGGCTGCGCCTGTTCGGTCAGGAAAGCCTGTTTCTTATTGGAACGCGCATCCTGTCCGGCACCGTGTCGGCGCGGCAGGCGGGCATTGCCTTTGCCGACGTCGCCGAGGGCATTGTCGATACCGTGCATGGACTGGTGAAGGACCAGTTCGCTGCTCAATATGGCCGGATCGCGGGACAGGAAACGGCGATCCTCGCGATGGGAAAACTCGGCAGCCGCGAGATGACCGCGTCGTCAGATCTCGATTTGATTCTGCTCTACGATTTCGATCCGGAGCGTCCGGACTCCGACGGGGCGCGGCCGCTGCATGGCGCGCAATATTTCGCGCGATTCACCCAGCGTCTCATCAGTGCGTTCACCACGCGAACCAACTATGGCGTTCTTTATGACGTCGATATGCGGCTGCGCCCTTCGGGCCGTGCCGGTCCGGTCGCGTCGCATATCGATTCCTTTGCCGACTATCAGGATAACGAGGCGTGGACCTGGGAGCATATGGCGCTGACGCGCGCGCAAGTGATTTCATCCTCGCCCGAGTTTCGCGCCCGGATCGAACGTGTCATCCGTGATGTCCTGACGCGGCCGCGCGATGCCGGACTAACCGCGAACGATGTCGCCGAAATGCGCCGCGCAATCGCGTTGGAAAAAGGCGAAGACGATATCTGGGATCTGAAATACGCCGCCGGCGGCATGGTCGATATCGATTTTATCGCGCAATATCTTCAGCTCATCCACGCGGCGGACAAGCCCGATATTCTCAGCGTCAACACGCAACAGGCGCTCGACAACGCGCAGCGGCTTGGCATCCTATCGTTGCCAGATGCGGAAATCTTGCGGCCAGCGGCGCGGCTCTATCATGACCTGACGCAAATCCTGCGGCTTTGCGTCAGCGACAAATTCAAGCCCGATACCGTGGGCGACGATCTGCTTCGGGTGTTGGCGCGGGCAGGGGATGTGCCCGACTTTTCGGCGCTGGAAGCCCGCGTCCGGGAGATTCAGGCTGATGTGCGCGGCGTGTTTCTCAGGCTGATGGAGAGCCAGCCCTAGTGAGGTGGACTTGACATTCGCTACCCACGAGCCGCGAATTCGTCATGCGAATGTCAAATCCAAAGCCCCACTAGAAACTTATAGTCGCTGGTGGTCCTGTGATTCTAATTCGCAAAAGCACCTGCTAAGCGGGATGCGAATGTTAGAATCGGACCACTAGGCTGCAACGCTGGTTTTCGAAGTCTCCTGGTGGCAATGACGCGGAAGCGCGACCCGGACGACAGTCCCGGAGCCGAGACGTGAGCGAAGACGCATCGATCCACCGTGCAAATTGGCAAGCGACTTGGCGATCGCGAGCCCAAGGCCCGAGCCTGCGTAGGTCTTGGTCAATTGGCTTTCGACCTGTTCAAAGGGCTTGCCCAGTTTACGAAGTGATTGCGGCGCGATGCCAATGCCGGTATCGGAGATCATCAAGACGATCGAATCCTTCAGCATCCGGCTCCGTACCACCACACGTCCGCCGTCCGGTGTGAATTTCACCGCGTTGGACAGCAGATTGACCACAACCTGCTTGACTGCGCGGCGATCCGCGACGATGGAAATGTCGTCCTCGATCTCCGCATCGAGGACAAGATTCTTGTCGTTGGCGCGGCCCGAGACGACGCGGAGCGATTCCGCCAGCGTTTTGGCAAGGTCGAGCGGCTCCATGTCGAGTTTCATGCGGCCAGCCTCGATCTTGGACATATCCAGGATGTCGTTGATGACTTCGAGCAGATATTGACCGCTGGTCAGAATGTCGTGGCAGTACTCGCTGTATTTTTCCGAGCCGAGCGTTCCGAACATGCCGCTGCCCATGATCTCGGAGAATCCGATGATGGCATTGAGCGGCGTCCGCAACTCGTGACTCATATTGGCGAGGAATTTCGATTTCGCCTGATTGGCGTCCTCGGCGCGATCTTTTTCCTCCGCATATTTCTGCGCGAGGTCTGCGAGTTCGATCGCCTGCTTCTCGAGCGTCGTCTGCGACCGTTTCAAGTCGATGACGGTTGCCCGTAGCCGCAGGTCGTTCTCGACCAGCTTTTGCTCATGCTCTTTGATCCGGGTGATGTCGGTTCCAACCGACACGTAGCCGCCGTCCTTGGTGCGACGTTCACTGATGTGAAGCCAGTTGCCGTTGTCCAGCTGGGCTTCGAAGGTGCGCGCACCCGGCGCGACCGCGCTCGCTTCGGGTTGCCTCGTTCTGACCTCGGGCATGCGGCCGACTTCGATGACTGTCTCATAAGACGTGCCCGGAGTGACGGCGGTATCGGGTAGCTTGTGGAGACGCTGGAAATGCGAATTGCACAGCACCAGCCGATCTTCTGCATCCCACAGCACGAAAGCCTCGGGGATAGTTTCGATCGCGTCCCGCAGGCGGAGGTCGGCTTCCACGGTTTTCTCCGCGAGGCTCTTTTGCTCGGTGATATCGACCGCAATTCCGATCAGATGCGCACCGCCATCGCTGGCGCCCTGGCTGACTTCACAACGCACGCGCAGCCAGATCCAGTGCCCATTGCTGTGCTGCATCCGAAAACTCTGATCGATATGATCGAGCTTTGATGAAATCAGCTGGTCCGCTATTGCGAACAGGTCGATATCATCGGAATTGACGAGAGCATTGACCTCGCCAAATGTAAGAAGGTCGCTGCGGCTTTCCAGGCCGAGCATGGTGAACATCGATTGCGACCAAAAGATTCGCCCCCGCGACAAATCCCAGTCCCAGAGGCCGCATCGACCACGGTTGAGCGCGGTATCAATCCGGCCGCGAACAGCGTCGTTGATGAGATCGCCTTCGCGTGCGCGGGTGGATTGCCAGTGAAATGCAAAGCCCAGAATCAGCACCACAAAGCCGGTCGTGGCGGACAGGGTGATCGACAGCGCCGTGTCCGAGCGCCACAGGGAATCGGTCTTTTCCTGAATGACAATGACCTGGCCGGGCAGTGATTTGACGATGCGCTGGGTTGCGAATGCGCCGCCGCCGTCCGGCAAGGTGATGTCGGTTACGCCCGCCGGCGGCGTGCCGCGCATGCTCAGCGGCTGCGCTGCGCTCAGTACTTCCATGATCCGGTTTGTCTCGCCGGGCGTCACCTCGATCGGCACGCGCGCGAGAATGCGCTGATCGGCGCCGGTGACGATGACGTGGCGGCCGGCGGCAATGCCCCACGACGGAATCAAGCCGGGCAAAAGATTCTGCAGACGTTCGACGGATGCAGGGCGGTCTTGGCGGATCACGCCGACATGTTCAAGGCGTTCGGCCAGCAGATCGGCGAGCGCCAGCAGATCGTGCTTCGTCGCCGTCTGCTTCTGCCGGGTCTGATCGATGACCTGCACAAGAGCGCCGAAGCATATCGTAATCAGGAAAGCGATGATCAGGGTTGGAACGGCGCGGCGAAGCGCGGGCTCGGCTATCAGCAGCCGGTGGTAGGCAGGTTTTGCGATCGATTGCGCCAATCCCTTGATCGAATCGGATTGAACGCAAGCGCTCGCCGCGTGAGCGCGCGCCATGCCTTAAGCCCCCTTGGAAAATTTTCTGCATACCCGATCGGAAGGACTCCCCGGTCTCTCCGAATCACAGCGATTTGAATCCACTTTTCTCGGGCTGTCGAGAGTCAACGATTCGTTAATGCAAAATAAATCTTGTCCAAAAGAGAATCAGGGCCTTCGCAGGTCTCGCGGGTGAGTCCGAAACAAGAACGTCGGCTCGCGTGGTTGTTCAGAGGTTCGCTTCACTGTCCCATCGAGTCCCGTCAAGCGAACTTCTGAATCGGGACACCGGGACGATCTCCGTCAGCTCCCGTACGGCGGTTCGGCGTGGCTGATGACGCGCTTGACGGTCGGGAAGGCACGGCGCAAGGCGCGCTCGATCTCGTCTACGCTCTCGTGCACCCTGGCGACGCTCATCGACGGCGTAGCGCGGCAGTGAAAGTTGACGATTTCGCCGGCGTTGGTGTCCCTGACGCGCACGTTATGAATATCATGGATCGGCCCGGCGGCCGCGAAACCCGACAAGGCCGTCTGGATGGCGTCAATCCGCGCGGCGGCCGCATCGGTGCCCAGCGGAAGCTCCGGCTCCAGGGGTTCGATGTGGGTGTCTACCTCGACATCGGCACCGAATTCGTCGCGGATATCCTGTTCCAGCCGATGCGCAATCTCGTGGGCATCCACCAGCGCCATGTCGCCATCCACTTCGAGGTCGATGCTGACGATCAGCTTTCCCCCGAGGTCGTGGACGGTGACGTGATGGATCGCGAGACCCGAATTGCGGGCGATCACCATGATGCGCTCCCGAACACTTTCGTTGTCGCGCGCAACCGGTATCGCGGTGAACGTCAAGTCCGCATCGCCGAGAGCTGCCGACACGGCTTCCTGTGCTTGCTGCTTGATGGCGTCGATGCGATCGATCGGATAGGTTCGCGGAACTTCCGCCGTGACATCGACAAAGTGCCGGGGGCCGACCATGCGCACCCGCAGACGCTCGATATCGACAACGCCCGGCAGCGCCTTGATCGCGGCACTGGCTTTTTCCGCTGCGCCTTCCGGCGCGCGATCCAGCAAGGTTTCGATCGTGGCGCGTCCGAGCCGCAGGCCCAGGATGGAGATCAGGACCGCCACGCCGATTGCGGCGGCGGCATCGCCCCACGCATAACCCAATCCCGACAGCGTCAGTCCGATGATGACAGCGATGGATCCGAGGACGTCGGAGGCGAAATGAAGGGCATCGGCCGCAAGCGCCTGACTGCGGGTGTCGACCGCGGCCCGGTGCAGCGCACGGGCGCGCCAGAAATTGACGCCGATGTCGATCAGTAACACGACGAATGGAATCGCCGAGAGCGTGGGCGGAGGCAGGCCTTCGCGCAGGTGACTATAGGCCTGCACCACGATGCCGCCGGCCAGGACGTACAGCAGCGCAATGACGCCAAGGGCCGAAAGGCTTTCAATCTTGCCATGACCGTAATGGTGCTCGTCGTCAGCGGGACGGTCGGAAATCCGCACCACGATCCAGGTGACAACCGTCGCGACAAGATCGACCGAGCTGTGCAGCGCCTCGGAAATCAGCGCGAGACTTCCGATCGCGATGCCCACAACGAATTTGATCGCCGCCATGCTGGCGCTGGCGATCATCGAGACGGCGGCGACTCTCGTTTTCGAGCTGGAAACGGGGCGGGACATCCGCGGGGTTTAGCAGTCCACCGCTCAACATAAAAGCCGCGCTCGTTTCGCAACCGCCATTCATTCGCAACTCGGTATTGCGAATTGTTCCGATTTGAAGGACGGCCTAAATCTAGAGCGTCACGACAATCTTGCCGAGATGCTTGTTAGCTTCCATGTGATCGAACGCCTTGGCGATGTCGTCGAATGGGAGCACCTTGTCGATCGGCAGTTTCAGTTGGCGCGATTCGACCGCTGGCCAGATGTCGTTGCGGACTGCGGTGAAGATGTCGCGGATTTCTTCGATAGAGCGAGTACGGAAGGTGACGCCGATATAGTTGATGCGGCGAGCGGCATGCAGATCGAAGTTGAAATCGCCGTGGCTGCCGCCGAGCCTACCGACGTTGACGATGCGGCCCTTGACCTTGGTCGCCGCAAGATTCTGGTTGGCAACCTTTCCCGAGACCTGATCGACGATCAAATCGACGCCTTCGCCGCCGGTTGCTTTCAGGACCTGATCGACCCAGGCGGGATCGCTGGAGTCGACGGCAAGGTCCGCGCCGAATTCCTTGAGACGTTCGCGCCGCATCGCATCGGTCGACGAGCCGATGACGGTTTTGGCACCTTTAAGTTTCGCGATCTGCATCGCCATCAGCCCGACGCCGGAACTCGCGCCCTGGATCAGGACCGATTGACCGGCTTGTAATGCGCCGTTGGTGACGACGGCATTGTGCATGGTCGCGAGTGCGACGGGCAGGGTTGCCGCGTCCTCAAAACTCATGTTGGCATTCGACGGGATGTGAAACAGCCGGCCATGGTCGGCGAGGGTATATTCAGCGAAAGCCGCCGCGCCGGATCCCATCACGCGATCGCCGACAGCGACGCCCTTGGCCTCCGGGCCGACCTCGGCGATCTCGCCGGCCCATTCCATGCCGAGCACGGTGCCAACGCCACCTGCAGCGCCATGCACGTGCCCCTTGGTCATGCCGAGGTCCGCACGATTGAGTCCGCAGGCGCGAACCCGCACCAGAACCTGCGCGCCCTTTGGCGATGGTTTTGCTACATCTGCGATTTCGGCGCCGCTGGGGCCATAGACATAAGCCTTCATCAAACTTTTCCTTGTGACTGATTGGCGCGATTGCCTATTCCGCGGCGTCCCGCCGGTCAGCGTCCATCATGCGGCCGAACCGTGCGTTCATGATGGCTTCGGCGTCGCGCATGATGCGCGATACCAGCTCGGCGCAGGTCGGGATGTCGTGGATCAACCCCTGCACCTGTCCCGCCGACCAGATGCCTTCATCGGCATCTCCGGTCGCGTAGACCATCTTGCCGCGCGCGCCTGCGACGAGCTCGCGGACCTGTTCAAAAGCGGCCCCTTCCTTTTCCATCGCGACGACCTGCTTGCTGACCGCATTTCTGGCGACGCGCGAGGTGTTGCGCATGGTGCGGAAAATCAGTTCGGTCTCGCGCTCGTCGTTGGCGACGATGCGTTCCTTGATCAGTTGATGGATCGGGCTCTCCTTGGTGCACATAAAGCGCGTGCCCATGTTGATGCCTTCGGCGCCGAGCGCAAGCGCTGCGACAAGGCCGCGTCCATCGCCAAAACCGCCGGACGCGATCATCGGAATTTTCACCTTGTCGGCGGCCGCCGGAATCAGGATGAGGCCGGGCGTGTCGTCTTCCCCGGGATGGCCCGCGCATTCAAAGCCGTCGATCGAAATCGCGTCCACCCCCATGCGTTCCGCCGACAGGGCGTGGCGCACGCTGGTGCATTTGTGGATGACGACGATGCCGTGCTTCTTGAATTCGTCGACATGTTCCTGCGGCTTGTTGCCGGCGGTCTCGACGATCTTGATGCCACTCTCGATGATCGCCTGACGATACTCCGCATAAGGCGGTGGCTTGATCGACGGCAGGATGGTCAGATTCACGCCGAACGGCTTGTTGGTCAGGCTGCGGCAGCGCGCGATCTCCTTGGTGAGATCTTCTGGCGTTGGTTGGGTCAGCGCGGTGATCAATCCCAGCGCGCCTGCGTTTGCGACGCCGGCAACCAGTTCGGCGCGGCCGACCCACTGCATGCCGCCCTGGACGATTGGATGCTCGACTCCCACCAGTTCGGTAAATCGCGTCTTGATCATTTTCCGCCCTCTGGAATGCTCTTGCGGAGGGCATATGGCGCTCCCGCTCCGTTTCTGAGGGGGCAGGATGCCGGTGGCGATGGCAAATGTCCATCAGCCGAAGACTGCGTCCTCGGCAGCGGATCATGCGAAATCACTACAGGACATTTGCTCCGCCAGAGCGGAACATCAGCGAGCAATGCCGGCGACGAGGGTCAGGCGGCGTGCATGGGTTCGGAGACGCTCACACCGCTTTCGTCAAACGCCCGGCTGATGTCCCGGATGCTGACCACGCCGATCAGGGTGTGATCGTCGATGACGGGCACGTGCCGGATATGGTGCGTGTTCATCAAGTGGCGGACATGTTCGAGGGTGTCGGTGGATGCGCAGGAAATCAACTGCTGCACCGAAATCAGACTCGACACCTTGATGTTGACGCCGGCAGCCCCGTGCTCGGCAATGGCCCGAACGACGTCGCGCTCGGTGAACATTCCGACCGCGGTGTTCCCCTCGGTCCGCACGACATCTTTCACCACGAGAGCACTGATATTGCCCGCGCGCATCAACTGGGCAGCGATCGCAACGGTCTCGTTCATTCGAACGGTGGCGATACGGGTGGTTTTCTTACGCAGGATGTCTCCGACTTTCATCGCAACCTCCGCTATCAGGGTTTGATCGATATCTCGAACGCTCGGGGATATTGGTATACAATATACCAATTGTCAACGCGTAATTCTGAAGACTATCGAACAAAACTGATCCAATGGAGCATGAGTACTGACGTTGATTGGCGACGGCCGGCCAGACGGAAGACAAAGTAAAAAAGAAAGGGCGCACGTGAATGCGCCCTTTCGATTCGCGAAGCGCGAGCTATGGACTACTCTGCGGGTTGGCCTATAGCGCCCTTGTTTTCGGAAGCGCTGATCGAAAGCCGCATCGGCCGCACCACGAATAGCGCCATCAACACCACGACGAAATTCATGATCGCCGCGACCACGAAAACCATGTGCCAGCTACCCGTGTGTGTCTTCAGAATATTCGCGATCGGTACCAGGAAAGCGGACAATCCCTTTGCGGTATAGAGAAGCGCCGTGTTGGTGGTCGCATATTTGGGACCGAACATGTCGGTGCAGGTCGAGGGGAACAGGCTGAAGATCTCACCCCAGGTGAAGAAGATCAGCGCTGCGCAGATCACGAAAGTCCACGGGGTCGTGCCTGCCGTACTCAAGAGCCAAAAGGCACCGCCTCCCGCGGTAAACGCGATCGCCATCGTATACTCGCGGCCTATTTGATCGGACACCCATCCAAAGAAGGGCCGCGCGCTGCCGTTCGCCAGGTTGTCGATGACGCCCGATACGATCAAGGTCGTTGCGCCGAATAGGATTACCGAACTGGCGACGCCGTAGTCCCTTGCAATCAGCGCGATCTGCGCCGTCACCATGAGTCCGCTGGCGGATACCATCACGAACATGATGTAGAGCAGCCAGAACACGGGCGAGCGGAGCATCTGTCCCGGCGTGCTGCTGGTCTTGGACTGCAGCACTTTGACGGCCGAACCGGACACGACTTCGCCAGCAACCGGCGGCCGCAGGAGCCAGGCAAGGGCGAAGATGATGATGCCCTGGCCGATCGCGAACCAGAAGAACGTCGATGCATACCCCGATGACGCGATCATCTTCTGAATTGGAATGACGGTTATGGCGGCGCCGGCGCCAAATCCCGCAGCCGTCAGGCCGACGGCGAGGCCGCGCCGATCTGGAAACCATTTAACCGCGTTACCGACGCATGTTGCATAGATCGCGCCAGCACCGACGCCGGACAGCGCCGCGCCGACGTAGAGCATCTCCAGCGAATTGGCGAACGAGTTGATGAGCCAGCCGAGCGAACCAAAAATCGCGCCGAAGGCGACCGCGTACTTCGGACCGCGTGGTCCAAGCGAGTCGACGATCCATCCCTCGATCGGCGTCAGCCACGTTTCAAGAGCGATGAAGATACTGAACGCCACCTGGATCTTGGCAACTTCCCAGGAGTGGGCCTTGGCCATCGGGCCGACGAAATAGGTCCAGCCATATTGCAGGTTGGCGATCGTCGCCATGCAGATAAGACCGATGATCAGCTGCATCCAGCGATAGTTGCTCGATGGAGCTGATGCGCTCGTTTGTGTTTGAGAAACCATCTTTCCTCCTTGGCGCTTCTTCGTGTGGCTTATTGCCACGGACTTGTGACTTAACGTCGCGCTCCCAGAAAGACTGGTATATTATATTCCAATTTGCAAGCTGCAATTCGACTGAGAATACCGCGCTGCGGTGCAGCAATCGTGAGCGCGATTTTGGTCGATTTTCATCGAGGCACGCGATCGTACACGCAAAGAAAATGCGCCCGTCGCAGGGCGACGGGCGCGGTTCTCAGGCAGGTGGATCAAAGTTACGAAGCGACCGCTTTCGCAACCACGGTTCGCCGCCAGGGCTTGAGCACGATAATGGCGAGCAGCGATGCAAGAATGTTTGCCGCTGCGGCAAGCAGGAATACCGTGTCCCAGCTTCCCGAAGACTGCTGCATGTAGTTACCGATCGGCACGAGAAGCGATGCCGTGCCTTTCGCCGTGTAGAGCAGGCCAGCATTCGTGGTTGCGAATTTAGAGCCGAACGTATCCGTGCAGGTGGACGGGAAGAGTGAGTAGATCTCGCCCCATGCAAAGAACACGAGACCGGACAGGATGACGAACATCACCGGGCTGTGGCCCCACAGGTACAACATGTAAATGCCGATACCCTCGAAACCGAATGCGAGGAACATGGTGTTCTCGCGTCCGATCTTGTCGGAGATCCAGCCGAAGAACGGTCGGGTCAAGCCATTAAGGACACGATCGATGGTGGCCGCGAATGTCACGGTCGTCATCGTTATCCCCATGAGAGTGACGGGCAGGGCGTCGATCTTCCAGTCGGCTGCGATCGGCTTC
This sequence comes from Pseudomonadota bacterium, assembly GCA_041691515.1. Classification (GTDB taxonomy): domain Bacteria; phylum Pseudomonadota; class Alphaproteobacteria; order Rhizobiales; family Xanthobacteraceae; genus Nitrobacter. Next base: position 47,883 of record JBEPUM010000002.1, read on the forward strand.
AGGTTGGCGGTGACCAGCAATCCGCCGGCACCGACCAGCACGAACATCAGATACATCAGCCAGAAGATAGGATGCCGGATGACCTCGGAAGGTCCGTAGTTGCGGCGGCTCTGCATGATCGTCGCGGTCTGTAGCGCCTCGGGCACCTGTCCGGCCTTCGGAGCGACTAGGAAAAATGCGAGAATCATAACGACGATTCCCTGGCCTAATCCGAAGTGAAGAAAGGTGCTCTGGAAACCGTCGCTCTTGATCATGGCCTGAATGGGCGCAACCGTCAGCGCCGACCCGGCGCCGAAACCAGCCGCCGTGATGCCGGCCGCGAGACCGCGTTTATCGGGAAACCATTTGAGCGCGTTGCCAACGCAGGTGCCGTAAACGGCGCCGGCGCCGATTCCGGCGACGATCATCCCAAGATAAAATCCGCCCAGGCTCGTCGCATAAGCGTTGATGGCCCATCCGATGCCGCAGAGGAGGCCGCCGATCAGAACAACGAGGCGCGGGCCGTATTTATCGACGAACCAGCCTTCGATCGGGACGAGCCAGGTTTCGAACAGCACGAATAGCGTGAACGCCCACTGGATCGAGGCGCGATCCCATCCGAATTTTTTCTGGATGTCGGGGACAAAGAACGTCCAGCCATATTGATAGTTGGCGATCATCACCATCGCGCCAACGCCGATGGCCAATTGCGTCCAGCGATAGCCGTCGCTGACCCGCGCGGCGGCCGCACCGCCATGCACTGTTTCTGTCATCGTTTCTCCCCGAGGTACGCTTCTAATTCACGCGAGCGTTACCAGTGGGATTTTGGTATGCGATATGCCACCTTTCAAGCGTTTCAGGTCTTAAAACGCTGCCCGCGCGCAAATGCCGCAGATTGGAACATGCCTTGAATCTTTCTTGGCCGCGCAAAAAGAAAAAGCCCCGGCAGAGCCGGGGCCAAGTCTGGGAGGAAGTGCGAAACTACGTCAGGCTGGAATAGCAAACGCCTGTCGGCCAGTGTCCGAAAAACACCGACGTCTCAAAGTTCACAGACCGAAATACGGAACGTCGCCGTTGCGTACGGAGACTTCGTGCCACGCCAGCAACAGCCGGTCGACTGAAGCCATAAAGCGGGCGAAGATTGAGGGGGTCGGGTTGAAGGCGGCGGAGGTGGTGTCGGACATTTGGGTCCCTTTCGGATGGCAACACGCTGTGCTGCGTTCTGATCTGGAACCAATTTATGTATACCAGATGCCACAGACAATCGCTTTGTTTGCATAGCAGCATAATACATTTCGCAATGCACAAAATCAGCATTGCTCCGGTGACCCAATAAGGCAAAGGCCGCCGGGTTACCGGCGGCCTTCAAACGAAAATAGAAAAACCTTTGGTTATTCAGCAGCTTGCTTGCGCGGCGGATCTAGCGCACCGGAGTCGTGAATTTCCGCAACCAGATGGTCGCTGAATCCCAGAACTTGGCGCAGGATTTCGTCGGTATGCTCGCCCAGAAGTGGCGAACGCCTCACGTCGGCAGGGCTATCCGAAAGCTTGATCGGGTTTCCGACCGAGAGATAGGCGCCGCGGGTCGGATGATCGACCTCGACGACAGTGCCGGTCTCGCGCAGCGAAGCATCGTCGGCCAGTTCCTTCATCGACAGGATTGGACCGCAGGGGATGTCGTCCTTGTTCAGGATATCCATGGCTTCGAACTTGGTCTTGGTCATCGTCCACTGTTCAATGCGCGCGAAGATCTCGTTGAGCCGCGGTAGGCGCGCCGCCGGCTTGGCATAATCTGCATGGGTTTTCCAACCCGGCTCGCCGATCACGTCGCAGATCTTCTCCCACACCGGTGCCTGGGTGATGAAATAGATGTAGGCGTTCGGATCGTTTTCCCAGCCCTTGCACTTCAGGATGCGGCCCGGCTGACCGCCACCGGAATCGTTCCCCGCACGTGGCGTCGCGTCGCCGAACGGGATGCCTTCGCCGTACTGGCTGTACTCGGTCAGCGGTCCCGCCTTGAGACGCTGCTGATCGCGCAGCTTGACGCGGCAAAGGTTGAGCACGCTGTCCTGCATCGCGACGCTGACTCGCTGGCCCTTGCCGGAGTGGGTGCGGTGATAGAGCGCGGTGACAATGCCCAGCGCGAGATGCAAGCCGGTGCCGGAGTCGCCAATCTGCGCGCCCGTCACGAGCGGCAGGCCGTCACGGAAGCCCGTGGTGGAGGCTGAGCCGCCGGTGCACTGCGCAACGTTCTCATAAACCTTGCAATCCTCGTAAGGTCCCGGCCCGAAGCCCTTGATCGAGGCAACGATGATCCGCGGATTGAGGCTGCTGATGTGCTCCCAGGTGAACCCCATGCGGTCGAGCGCGCCGGGCGCGAAGTTCTCGACCATCACGTCGCAGGTCTTGATCAACTCTTCGATGACGCGCTTGCCCTGAGGGTTTTTGCTGTCGACGGTGATCGAACGCTTGTTGTGGTTGAGCATCGTGAAGTAGAGCGAGTCCGCGCCCTTCACGTCCACGAGTTGGCCGCGCGTGATATCGCCGACGCCGGGTCGCTCCACCTTGATGACATCAGCTCCGAACCACGCCAGCAGTTGGGTGCAGGTCGGTCCAGACTGGACGTGTGTGAAGTCGAGGATTTTGATGCCTTCAAGCGCCTTCGCCATAATTATCTCCAGATATCGAGGACGTGTCTCTGCCCCGGCGGGGCCTTGCGGGCCGCGCCGGCGCGTTGCTATTTCTTCTTCAGTGCGCTCTGCGGATTGAGATTGCCGATGCGGCCGCTCTCGCTGCCGGCTGCCGGATCGAGCACCGCGTTGATGAGGGTCGGCTTGCCGCTATCCATCGCCGCGTTGACCGCGCGCTTGAGCTCGTCCGGGGACGTCGCATTCACGCCAACGCCGCCAAAGGCCTCCATCATCTTGTCGTAGCGCGCGCCTTTGACGAATACGGTCGGCGCAGGATCGTTGCCGGCCTTGTTCACATCGGTGCCGCGATAGATGCCGTCGTTATTGAAAATGACGATACAGACCGGCAGCTGGTAACGGCAGATGGTTTCGACCTCCATGCCGGAAAAGCCGAAAGCGCTGTCGCCTTCAACGGCGAGGACGGGCTTTCCGGTTTCGATGGCCGCGGCGATCGAATAGCCCATCCCGATGCCCATGATGCCCCAGGTGCCGACATCGATACGCTTGCGCGGCTGGTACATGTCGATGATGCCGCGCGCGAGATCGAGCGTATTGGCGCCTTCGTTCACCAGAATGGCATCCGGCCGCTCCTTGATGATCGTCCGCAGCACGCCGAGCGCACCGTGATAGTCCATCGGAGAATTGTTGTTCATCAGCCGCGGCGCCATCTTGGCGACGTTCTCTTCACGCTTCTTGGAGACGGCGCCGGTCCAGTCGGACGAAGGGGCGGGCCAGTTGTTGCCCATGGCTGCGAGAAGCGCCGAAGCGCATGAACCGATATCGCCGACCACGGGAGCAACGATCTCGACGTTTGAATCCATCTCCTTCGGCTCAATGTCGATCTGAATGAATTTCTTCGGCGCTTCGCCCCAGCTCTTGCCTTTGCCGTGCGACAGCAGCCAATTTAGCCGCGCACCGATCAGCATCACGACGTCGGAATCCTTGAGCACGGTCGAACGCGCCGCGCCTGCGCACTGCGGATGGGTATCGGGCAGAAGACCCTTGGCCATGCTCATCGGCAGGAATGGGATGCCGCTCTTTTCGACCAGTTGACGGATGACGTCGTCGGCTTGCGCGTAGGCGGCGCCCTTGCCAAGAATGATCAGCGGCTTCTTCGCGCCCTTGAGAACATCGAGCGCGCGCTTGATGGACTCAGGCGCCGGAATTTGGGCGGGAGCTGCATCGATGACCTTGACCAACGACTTCTTGCCGGCTTCCGCATCCAGCACCTGGCCGAACAGTTTTGCCGGCAGGTCGAGATAGACGCCGCCCGGCCGTCCCGAGACCGCCGCGCGGATCGCGCGCGCCAGTCCGATGCCGATGTCCTGGGCATGCAACACACGGAACGCCGCCTTGCATAGCGGTTTGGCGATTGCGAGCTGATCCATTTCCTCATAGTCGCCCTGCTGAAGGTCGACGATCTCGCGCTCGGACGAACCCGAGATCAAAATCATCGGGAAGCAGTTGGTCGTGGCATGGGCGAGGGCGGTCAGGCCGTTGAGGAAACCGGGAGCCGACACAGTGAGGCAGACGCCGGGCTTTTTGGTGAGGAAGCCGGCGATCGACGCCGCGTAGCCAGCGTTCTGCTCGTGCCGGAACGAGAGCACGCGAATGCCTGCGGCCTGCGCCATACGGCCGAAGTCGGTGATCGGAATGCCCGGCACGCCATAAATCGTATTGAGGCCGTTGAGCTTGAGGGCATCGATGATGAGGTTGAAGCCGTCCGTCAGTTCGCGCTCGGCTTCAGCGGCATTCGCAGTTATGCTCTGTACAGTTGCGGACATCCCGCTGTTCTCCCTGAATCTTCGTGATGGACGAGTTCGTCGTCTTCTTGTTGTGAACTCGAGCAGTTACGTAAACAGCTCCTGGCCATGAGCCTCGACATAAGCTGCAAGCCCGAGCGTGTGGTCGCGTGCGCGCTTTTCAGCAAGTTCGGTGTTACGTTCTTCGAGCGCGTCGATGATGGCCATGTGTTCCGGCAGCGAAACCGCGGTGCGATCGGTGCGCCCGATCGTCAGTTGCCTGTAACCGCGAACATGCAGAAGAATGTCATTGGTCATATCGACCAGCACCGGGGACTCGCTTAGCGAAATCAGCGCCTGGTGAAATGCGATATTCGCCTTCGAGTACTCCTCGACGTGATCCTGCGGCAGGCGATCCTTATTGAAATTCCTGAAAAAGTCGCGTAGCGCCGAGATGTCCTTCTTGCGCGCGGTCGTCGTGATAAGACGCGCCGCCATGCTCTCGAGCGCGGCCCATGCCCGGATCATGTCGACGATTTCGTTTTTTGTCCGGCGCACCACGACGATGCCCCGGCGCGGAACCGTTTTCACGAAGCCATCCTGCTCGAGCATCGCGATCGCTTCGCGGATAGGGGTGCGGCTGACGCCAAGGCGTTCCGACAACGCGCGCTCATCGAGCATCACCTGCTCGGGCGTGGCGTAGATATCCATTTTCAGGATAGCTTCCTTCAAGGCGTCATACGCCTTATTTTTGAAGCTCGTTTCCGGTGCGATCCGGACGATGGCGATGTCTGCCTCGGCCATTGTGGGCGACGCCTTGGTTGGTTTTACGTCCGGCATAAGAAATCTCCATCGGTGGGAGACTCTGTAATACCAGAATAATGTACGTTATATTTTTGGCATACCAAATACCAGAATGTCAAGATATCCATATTTTAGAGACATCGGTCCCTTCGACAGCCTTGACAAGGCTCGATCTGGCATACCAAATGCCATAAGAAGCAACAGCAATCGTGGATTGCGGCGGCGTGGCCGCTCGCAAGTCCAAGGCCGTTTTCATGCGAGCACGTATGCGTTTGCGATCGGCGACACCGACGACGCGCGATGGGTAATCGATGTCCGCACTCGCGGCGCGGCTGACAGACACAAAAATGGACGCGAAGGAGGAAACCAATGTCTCATTCCAAGGATGCGGTTCGCAAAATTCTCGATGCGGTCAAGGCTGATAAGCGCACGAGCCTGACAGCGCCGGAAGGCAAGCTGGTCTGCGATGCCTACGGAATTCCGGTGCCGGGCGAAGGTGTCGCTAAATCGGCGGCCGAGGCGGCCAAGCTCGCGTCTGGCATGGGATTTCCGGTGGTGATGAAAATCGTCTCGCCGGACATTTTGCATAAGACCGAAGCGGGCGGCGTCATTGTCGGCGTCAAGAGCGCAGCGGACGCTGAAAAGGCCTACGATACCATTCTGGCGAACGCCAAGAAGTACAAGGCGGACGCCAAGATAGAAGGTATTCAGGTCCAGCAGATGCTGGCCGGAGGCACCGAGGTCATCGTCGGCTCGATCACGGATGGTTCGTTCGGCAAACTCGTGGCGTTTGGTCTGGGCGGTGTGCTGGTCGAGGTGTTGAAGGATGTCACCTTCCGGCTTGCACCGGCCACCAGGGACGATGCGCTGTCGATGCTCGACGGTATTCAAGCAAAGGAAATGCTGAAGGGCGTTCGCGGCGGCGATCCGGTGAACCGCGATGCGCTGGCCGACGTCATCGTGAAGGTCTCCCAACTCGTGAGCGACTTCCAGGAAATCGTCGAGCTCGATCTCAATCCGGTGTTCGCGACCAAGAAGGATGCGATTGCCGCGGACGTGCGCATCGTCGTCGATTTCAACTACAAGCCGCGCCCCGCGCCGCGTTCCGACGCGGAGATCGTGACCGCGATGAACCGCATCATGATGCCAAAGTCCGTCGCGGTCATCGGCGCATCGGCCGAAGACGGCAAAATCGGCAATTCCGTGATGAAGAACCTCATCAATGGCGGCTACAAAGGCGAGATCTATCCGATCCATCCCAAGGCGGCCGAGATCCTCGGGCACAAGGCCTATAAGAGCGTCAAGGACGTCGCCGGGGTTATCGACGTCGCGGTGTTTGCAATCCCTGCGAAATTCGTAGCGGGCGCGCTCGCCGAATGCGGTGAGAAGAAAATTCCCGGCGCTGTTCTGATTCCCTCGGGCTTTGCCGAAGCAGGCGCTCCCGAGCTGCAGGATGAAATCGTCGAAGTCGGCAAAAAGTACAACATCCGCTTGATGGGGCCGAACATCTACGGCTTCTATTATACACCGGCCAATCTCTGCGCGACATTCTGCACGGCCTACGACGTCAAGGGCTCAGCCGCGCTGTCGTCGCAGTCGGGCGGCATCGGCATGGCGATCATCGGCTTCTCGCGTTCCGCGAAGATGGGTGTTTCGGCGATCGTCGGTCTCGGCAACAAGTCCGATATCGACGAGGACGATCTGCTCGCCTTCTTCGAGCAGGACAAGAACACCAATATCATCGCGATGCATTGCGAGGATCTGAAGGACGGACGCGCCTTCGCGGATGCTGCCAAGCGGGTCTCGAAGAAAAAGCCGGTGGTGGTGCTCAAGGGCGGCCGCACCTCGGCCGGCGCCAAGGCGGCTTCGTCGCATACCGGCGCGCTGGCCGGCAACGACAAGATCTACGAGGATGTTTTCCAGCAGTCTGGCGTGATCCGCGCCCGCTCGCTGCGTCAGCTTCTCGAGTTCGCCCGCGGCATTCCGGTGCTGCCGACTCCGAAAGGCGAAAACGTCCTGATTATCACCGGTGCCGGCGGCTCGGGCGTGCTGTTGTCGGACTCGGTCGTCGACAACGGGCTTTCGCTGATGGCGATGCCCGATGATCTCGACAAGGCGTTCCGCAAGTTCATCCCACCGTTCGGTGCATCGGGCAATCCGGTCGACATCACCGGCGGCGAGCCGCCGATCACCTACGTCAACACCGTGAAGCTCGGTCTTACCGACGATCGTATTCACTCGCTGATTCTCGGCTACTGGCACACCATCGTCACGCCACCGATGGTGTTTGCGAAGAACATGGTCGAGATCAAGAACGAGATGAAAGCCAAGGGCATTGAGAAGCCCATGGTCGCGTCGCTCGCCGGCGATGTCGAGGTGGAGGAAGCCGCTGAATATCTCTACCAGAATGGCATCCCGGCCTACGCGTATTCCACGGAACTCCCGGTGGAATTGCTGGGCGCCAAATACAAGTGGGCAAGAGGCGCGGGTCTGCTCTAAGGCTTGCTCCTTATCGGCTCTGAACACTCAAGATGCCGTCCGGTTCGCCGGGCGGCATTGTCGTTTATGCAAACTTGGAAACTTACTGCGCCCTGAATCCGCGCCATCGCGCGGCAAGCCAGATCATCCCTGCAGCGCCGGCAAGCCCGACGCACGCCGTAGCGGCATCGACCACAAAATCCTCAAGTCGCGCATGGCGGCCGGGCGCCCACAGTTGCATGATCTCAAGCAGGCCGATCAGGACGACGGATATGGCAGCGACAAACAGCCGTCGCCGCGGAAACGAAAGGCCTACGGCGAGACCAACCAGAACGAAGGCGAGGGCGTGTTCGCCATCCTGGCCCAGCGCGGAGTGCGGGCGGTAGCTCGGCGGACCGAGCGTCGCAAATACGACCGCCGCGATCAGGATTGCCGTGCCTATACGCAAAGGAATTTTCATTGTTGGCGCATAGCACAGTTTGTCGTCCCGCAAAGGCCGGCCGAACGAATCCCTTCAAATTTGCTTCCGCACGCCAATTCCGGTCATGAATCGCTGCCGAATTTGCACGGGATCGCGATCGGTGGTGCCGACGCCGGGTTTGTCGTCAATCCGGACCGCGATGAACGTCGGTCCAGTTGCAGATAGCGAGGCTTCGATGAGCCGTTCGAAGTCCTCTTCGTCGGCGGCCCAGCTGCTGTTGCCGAGACCACTTCCGGTCGCGATGGAGACGATGTCAGCCACCGCCGCTGCCGGCGTCGGCTGCGCGCCGGTGATCTGATAAATGCCGTTGTCCATCACGATCATGGTCAGGTTCTTAGGCGACAGCGCCGCGATGGTGGAGAGGCAGCCGAGCTGCATGAGCAACGAGCCATCGCCCTCAAGCGCGAAGATCCGCCGCTCCGGCTGCGCCAATGCGATCCCGAGCGCGATCGGGAAGGCGAGGCCCATGCTGCCCAGCATGTAGAAGTTCTGCGGGCGATGACCGGCGGCCCAAAGGTCGAAATTTGTATTTCCGATGCCCCCGATCACCGCCTCTTCATTCTTCAGTTTGGTGCTCAATCGCTTGGTGAGATCGAAGCGGTTCATCACCTTGGTGTTGCGGGCCGGTACGTGATTATCGTTGCTGTTCATAATATCCTCACGCGGTGAAGACTTTGCCGCCGGTCAACAGCGGCGACAGGATCAATGCAACGGGCGCTTGAGTTGCAATGGCTTGTTTGATCGAGCGATCGACGATGAATTCCATCTCGTCGAGCCGCGTCATCGTGTGATGCTCGATGGCAAGTGAATCGAGCACAGGCCGCATGGTGCGGCAGACCAGCGACTGCCCGTAGTTAAATTCACCAAGGGTTCCGCGCTCCGATACGAACATGATCAGCGGAATCTGGTAGGGAAGCGCCAGCGACGCGAGCGCATTCGGCAGCGTGGCGAAGCCGCTGGTTTGCATCAACACGGCGCCGCGCTTGCCGCCCATCCAGGCACCGGAAACGATGCCGACGGCTTCCTCCTCCCGCGCGGTGGGAAAGGTCGTAAAAAACGGATCGGCGTGAATGTTCTTGATGAGAGTCGTGAGCACGCGGTCGGGCACATAAGGCACGAGCCGGATGTCGTTACGCTTGAGGGTTTGCAGGACGATCTCATGCCAGGCCGGGCTTGGAGGTCTTTGTTCCTCGGCGAGCGCCATCTCATTCTCCGTCATTTCTATCGATCGGGCATCCTGTTCGACAGGAATCCTGACCATGTCCGCGTGCATCAAAACTTGACGGGATCGACAGGATTGTCAACAATCATGTTATCCAAGCGGCGCCTGATCAAAAACGTTCTGGTACGCCGTTTCTCCAGCGACCGGTCTCGATGAAAGCGAACGCTCCCGAGGATGACGGCAGACAGGACGTAGCCGCACGGCTTCGCGAATGGATCACGGGTGGCCGCTTCATGCCCAACGAGCGGCTGATTGAGACGGACCTTGCTCAAGTCTTGAACGCCAACCGCGCAAATGTCCGCATGGCCTTGGCGATGCTGGAGCAGGAAGGGCTGGTCGTTCGCGAGCGCAATCGCGGTGCGCGTGTCCGTTTGGTGTCGGATGCAGAAGCCATCGAGATTGCTGAAGCTCGGCAGTCGCTCGAAGGTCTTGTCACGCGCCAGGCCGCCGCTCGGGCGTCGAAGGCCGACTGCGCGACGTTGCGCGGGATCATTGCGGACATGCGAAAGGCCCATGCGGCCGCGGACTATCTGGCGATCTCGGCGTTGAACGGCCGGCTTCACGCGGAAATCCAGCGCATTGCAGACAATGCGACTGTAACGCGTCTGCTCGAAATGCTGAGATCCCAGATCGTGCGCCAGCAATATCGCGCGATCCTCTTGCCCGGGCGTGCCAAAGCTTCGGTTCAGGAACATGCGGCGATTGTCACCGCCATATGTGCCCACGACATGAGCGCAGCAGAAGAGGCGATGCGACGACACATCGGCGGGGTGATTGCCGCCCTCAAGCAGGCAATCGCCTTGAAGGTGAGCTAACACGAAGAACGAAAGCCAGCCGGCATTGATCGGCAGCTCAAAACGTCAGGGAGGTACATCGTGCGAAAATCGCTTGGAATGTTCATCGCGGCAGCGGCGCTGGTCGCTACCTACGGTTCCGCTATCGCGCAGACAGCGTTTCCATCGAAGCCGGTGCATATCTTTGTTCCGTATCCCGCCGGCGGTGGCGTGGACATCCTCACGCGAACGTTGGGCGATGCGCTTTCGAAAGAGTGGGGACAGTCGATCGTTGTCGAAAATCGGCCGGGTGCTGGCGGGGTCGTCGCATCGCAGGCGCTCGCCACTTCACCACCTGACGGTTACACGCTGATCGTCGTTGCCAGCGGCCACGCGACCAATCCCTTCCTCTATCCCAAAATGCCCTACGATACGTTCAAGGCCTTCACGCCGATCTCGCTGCTCGCGTCATCTCCGAATATCCTTCTGGTGCGCAAGGATTCGCCGTTCAAGACGCTCGCCGATCTGCTCGCTGCTGCCCGCGCAAAACCGGGAAGCCTGTCGTTTGGGCATGCCGGGAACGGCACGTCGACCCATCTCGCCGGTGAATTGCTGAAGAACCTCGCGAAGATCGATATGGCGGCGATTCCCTATAAGGGTGGCGCGCCGGCGATCAACGATCTGTTGGGAGGGCAGATTCCGATGTCATTCAACAATGGACCGGAATCTGTCGGGCAGATCAAGGCCGGAACGGTGCGCGCGCTTGGCGTGACAAGTGCAAAGCGCGCGGCCTTTTTGCCGGATGTGCCGACCATAGCCGAAGGTGGAGTGCCGGGTTACGATACCGAGGTCTGGTGGGGTTTGCTTGGGCCGGCCAACATGCCCGCCGATGTGGTGAAAAAGCTATCGCATGACTTTATCGCAGCCTTGAACACTAAATCTGTCAAGGACCGCCTCGAACCTCTCGGTGCGACGCCGATCGGCAGTTCGCCGGAGGAGTTTGCGGCAAAGATCAAAGCGGACTACGACAAATGGGGGCCGATTATCAAAGCAGCCGGCATGAAGATCGAGTAAGCAGCGATGGTTTCTGCAATACCGGCGTGTCTGCCGCCGCTCGAACCCAGCCGGCCTCGCGTGCCGCCGCCGCCAAATGCGTGCGATACCCACGCGCATGTCTTTGGGCCGGCAGATTTGTTCCCCTATGCGCATGACCGCAGTTACACGCCGCCGGACGCGCCCCGCGAAAAATACCTTGCGATGCTCGATACGCTCGGGTTCGATCGCGGCGTGCTGGTTCAAGGCAGTGCCCATGGCCACGATAATTCAGCAATGCTGGATGCGCTCACGCATCATCGGAATCGGTTGCGTGGCGTAGCCGTGGCTGATGCGGACGTGTCTGCCGCGACATTACGGCAATGGGCCAAGACCGGAATTTGCGGGTTGCGCTTCAATCATTTTTTCCGCGACGGGCAACTGCACTACCGGGGCGGCATTCCGCTAACCGTGGCGAAGGTCCACGCACCTGTCATGGCGGAGCTCGGTTGGCACCTGCAGCTCTGGATCGATGCCAAAGATCTGCCCGAGACCATTCCCGTCCTGAAAGCGATAGGCTTGCCGGTCGTGGTCGATCACATGGGGCGAACCGACGCGCGGGCCGGCATTCAAACCGCCGGCTTTCAGAGCCTCTTGCGCGCTGTCGGCGAGGGCTGGTGCTGGGCCAAGCCGTCGGGCGCGCACAGACTGAGCCAGAACGCGCCGGATTATCCCGAAGCGCGCGCCTTTCACGAGGCGCTGGTGCGCGAAAATCCGGAACGTCTGGTCTGGGGCGGCGACTGGCCACATCCACGCGTCGAGGGTGAGATGCCGGACGTGGGACATCTGTTTGAACTGTTTCAAAGCTGGACGCCGGACACGGCCGTGCAGCATCGTATTCTCGTCACCAACCCGGCCCAGCTCTACGGGTTCTCCTAAACTGAAGGTCAGCCAAGAAAATGTCCGTCAACAACAAGCGCGTCTTCTATGTCAAATACCTGGCGAACCCAATCTACGCCGAAATCCTGCAGGCACGTCCCGACGTACGGCTTGATCGGCTCGAGATCGACAGTCCTGACGATGTTGTGACGCCAATCCTTTCCGCCGCGCACGCGTATCAAATCGGCGCGGCCCGCGACGAGATGGAAAGATTCCAGGTCGATCGCGATTTCCTCAAGCGAGCGCCGAACCTCCTGATCGTCTCCAGCAACGGCGCGGGTTTTGACACGGTCGACGCCGATGCCTGCACCGAAGCGGGCGTGATCGTCGTCAACCAGTCCGGCGGCAATGCGCATTCGGTTGCCGAGCATGCGCTAGGCATGATGCTGACGCTGTCGAAGCGGATCATCCAGTCGGATCGTCTGCTCCGGCGCAATCCGAACGTGGACCGCAATACGCTGATCGGTAATGAAATCCACGGCAAGACGATTGGTATCATCGGCATCGGCAATGTCGGCCGCCGCCTGGCGGAGCTCTGCAAGGGCTTGTTTGGCATGACCGTGCTCGCCTACGATCCCTATGTTTCGGCGGAGGAGACCGCCGCGCGCGGGGCGAAAAAGGTCGAACTCGACGAACTGCTTCGGCAGTCCGATTTCGTATCAATCAATTGCCCGCTCACCAAAACCAATCGCGGCATGATCGGCGCGCGTGAATATGCGCTGATGAAGCCGAGCGCCTATTTCGTCACGACGGCGAGGGGCTTTATCCACGACGAGGCTGCGCTGCTCGATGCGCTGCGGGCAAAGCAGATTGCCGGTGCAGGACTCGATGTCTGGTCCAAGGAACCACCGCCGCCGGAACATCCATTGCTGCAGCTCGACAATGTGCTGGCCAGCCCGCACACGGCAGGGGTGACCATCGAAGCCCGCACCAATATGGGCCGCATCGCGGCCGAACAGATGCTCGACGCACTTGACGGCAAGCGGCCGCCCCGTCTCATCAATCCCGAGGTCTGGCCAGCTTATGCCAAACGGTTCGAGAAGATTTTCGGCTTCGCGCCCAAGTAGCTGATCAAGTAATCGATCCGGATTGATTGATCGGGCAATCTGAATTTAGATAACGGAGGCCGCTCGCCATGATGCGTGACGGCCGCGGAAGGATGTGCATGGTGACCAGGAAAACTGCAGACTCTCTGCGCAGTGCGCGCTGGTTCGCGCCCGACGATCTCCGGGCTTTCGGCCATCGCTCCCGCGCCATGCAGATGGGTTACGCTCCCGAGGAATGGGTTGGCCGCCCGGTGATCGCGATCCTCAATACGTGGTCGGATGCGCAGCCCTGTCACATGCATTTCAAGTCGCGCATCGACGACGTCAAACGCGGCGTGTTGCAGGCCGGCGGCTTCCCGATCGAATTGCCCGCGCTGTCGCTGTCAGAATCGCTCCTGAAGCCCACAACGATGCTGTATCGCAATCTGCTGGCGATGGATGCCGAGGAATTGCTGCGCGGCCATCCTGTGGACGGCGTGGTGCTGATGGGCGGTTGCGACAAGACCACGCCCGCGCTGCTGCTGGGTGCAACCAGCATGAACCTGCCGACAATCTATCTGCCGGCAGGGCCGATGCTGCGCGGCAACTGGAAGGGAAAGACCCTCGGCTCGGGCTCAGATGCCTGGAAATACTGGGACGAGCGGCGTGCGGGGAAGATTTCCGACAAGGACTGGGTCGACGTCGAGGCCGGCATCGCACGCAGCTACGGCACCTGCATGACCATGGGCACCGCTTCGACCATGACGGCCATCGCGGAGTCGATCGGCATGTCATTGCCGGGCGCATCGTCCATTCCGGCGGCGGATGCCAACCACATTCGCATGAGCTCGGAATGCGGCCGCCGTGTCGTCGAGATGGTATGGGAAGATCTGACGCCGAAGAAAATACAGAGCCGCAAGGCCTTTGAGAATGCGATCACCGTCGCCATGGCGATGGGTTGCTCGACCAACGCCATTATCCATTTGATTGCACAGGCGCGCAGGGCAGGGCAGGACATCGGACTTGACGATTTCGAGAAGGCTAGCCGCAAGGTGCCGGTCATTGCCAATGTACGACCGAGCGGCGACACCTACCTGATGGAGGATTTCTTCTACGCGGGCGGACTGCCGGGCCTGATGATGCGGATCAAGGATCATCTGCACCTCGATGCGATGACGGTGACCGGTAAGACGCTGGGTGAGAACATCGCTCGCGCCGAAGTCTACAACGACGATGTCATTCGCACGGTTCAAAATCCGATTTATGCTGAGGGCGCGCTCGCGGTGCTGAAAGGCAACCTTGCGCCTGACGGCTGCGTCATCAAGCCGAGCGCATGCGAACCGCGATTCCTGAAGCACACGGGTCCGGCGCTGGTGTTCGACGATTACCCGTCGATGAAGAAGGCGGTTGACGACCTCGATCTTGATGTCACCGCCGACCACGTGCTGATCTTGCGCAACGCCGGGCCGCAGGGCGGACCGGGCATGCCGGAATGGGGCATGCTGCCGATCCCGACGAAGCTGGTGAAGCAGGGTGTGCGGGATATGGTGCGGTTGTCCGATGCCCGCATGAGCGGCACCAGCTATGGCGCATGCATCCTGCATGTTTCGCCGGAATCTTATATCGGCGGCCCGCTGGCGCTGGTCAGGAACGGTGACATGATTTCGCTCGATGTTGCCGCACGCACCATCAACCTCGACGTTCCCGGGGCCGAGCTTGCGAAACGGCGCGCGGCCTGGAAGACGCCGGAACCACGCTATGAACGCGGCTATGGTTGGATGTTCACGCGCCATATTCGCCAGGCCAACGAGGGCTGCGATTTCGATTTTCTGGAAACGGGCTTTGGCGCGCCGGTCAAGGAACCGGCGATCTATTGATCCGACAAGCAGAGGCATCATGGCTCTGAGTGATCAGACGCGTACAAAATTCAGTGCAGTAAGCACGGCCACCGTTGCGACGGCGCTCTACAAGCGCGGCTTCCGCATCCAGTCGATCCAGGATGTGCACCCGCTTGGCCCCGATCAGCCTGTTCTCGTCGGCGAAGCTTTTACGCTGCGCTATATGCCGGCGCGGGAAGACCTCAACCCCGTCTCCGTGTTTCGTGACCGCGCCCATCCGCAGCGCAAGGCCGTGGAGGAGTGCCCGCCGGGCGCCGTGCTAGTGATGGACAGCCGCAAAGATGCGCGTGCCGCCTCCGCCGGCTCCATTCTGGTGACGCGGCTGATGAAGCGTGGGGTGGCGGGTGTGGTCACGGACGGCGGATTTCGCGATGCCGCGGAGATCGCAAAGCTCGGCTTTCCTGCCTTCCATCACCGTCCGAGTGCGCCCACCAATCTGACGCTGCATCAGGCCATCGAGATCAACGTCCCGATCGGCTGCGGAGATGCCCCGGTGTTCCCCGGCGACATCATCCTGGGCGATCAGGACGGTGTTATCGTCATCCCCGCGCATCTGGCCGACGAAATCGCCGACGAGGCGACGGAAATGACAGCTTTCGAAGATTTTGTCACGGAGCAGGTCAACAAGGGGCGTTCGATCCTCGGCCTGTATCCAGCAACGGACGAGCAGACACTGGTTGATTTCGAGGCATGGCGAAAGGCCAACAAGCGCTAGCTTTGAAGCATCGCTGCATTGCTTGCATGTGGCCACAATATGCCGTTCTCAGCCCTTCTATTTGGTGATATCCCTCGATCCATGAACCAGCGCGCCAAGATCGATATCCGCCATTCGACATGCCCTCACGATTGTCCGTCTGCCTGTGCGCTGGATATCGAAGTGATCGACGGCTCGACGATCGGCCGGGTGCGCGGTTCCAAAATCCAGACCTACACAGCCGGTGTCGTCTGCGCCAAAGTGGCGCGTTACGCCGAGCGCATCCATCATCCGGACCGCGTGATCTACCCGCTGCGCCGTAACGGGCCGAAGGGCTCCGGACAGTTCACCCGCATTTCGTGGGATGAGGCGCTGGACGAGATTGCTGCGCGGTTCGATCAGGCCGAGCGGGACTTTGGAGCAGAGTCGGTCTGGCCTTACTACTACGCCGGGACCATGGGCATCGTGATGCGCGACGGCATCAACCGTCTCGCCCACGTGAAAAAATATTCGCGCTTCTACAGCACGATCTGCGCGAACGTCGCCCGCGTCGGTTTTGTCGCCGGGACGGGCCGTATCGCCGGCGTCGATCCGCGCGAGATGGGCGTGTCCGATCTCATCGTGATCTGGGGCACCAATCCAGTCTCCACCCAGGTCAACGTGATGACGCATGCCTCGCGCGCCCGCAAGGAGCGCGGAGCAAAGATTGCGGCGGTCGATGTCTACAATAACGAAACGATGAAGCAGGCGGACATCAAGATCATCCTGCGGCCCGGCACCGACGGCGCGTTCGCCTGCGGCGTCATGCACGTGCTTTTTCGTGAAGGCTTTGCCGATCGCGCCTATATGGACAAGTATACCGACTGCCCCGATGAGCTTGAAGCGCATCTTGCGGCGCGGACGCCGGAATGGGCATCGGCAATCTCAGGCGTATCCGTCGAAGACATCGAGGCGTTCGCGCGTCTGATTGGGCAGACCAAAAAATCATTCTTCCGTCTCGGCTACGGCTTCACGCGCAGTCGCAACGGCGCTGCGCAGATGCATGCGGCGCTGTGCATTCCGGCCATCACCGGCGCGTGGCAATATGAGGGTGGCGGCGCGTTCTTCAACAATTATGCGCTCTGGCGTTTCGATGAATCCATCATCGAAGGTCATGATGCGATTGACCCGAAAACGCGGCGGCTCGATCAATCGAAAATTGGCCGCATCCTGACAGGCGACGCCGAGGCGCTGCACGGCGGTGGTCCCGTCAAGGCGATGCTGATCCAGAACACAAATCCCATGACGGTCGCGCCGGAGCAGGCGCTGGTGCGTCAGGGATTTGCGCGCG
>JBEPUM010000003.1:0-46692 GCA_041691515.1 Pseudomonadota bacterium
CGACTCCTATGGACCAGAATACCGACCACGCTGGTAATCGTAGCGGCGGCTTTCCACCCCAGATCGAACGCCCCGGCATCGGAGATGCTTCGTTGGCGACGTCGTGATCGTAGATGTTTGCATATAGATGCAGCGGTACATCGTTGCCGAGAGTCCAGCGCGCGATCAATATGCGATCCTCCTGGCGCAATTCGGCCATGGCGAAAGCCGCGTTGGCAAGATGTGGCATGAGTTCGGTCCGACGAATTCGCAACAGCTCCTTAACTAGCGCATGGCGTGGCGGGCGTTCGTTCGAGCCAGGCCAATTCAAGACGGCTGACTTGAAGGTCGATAAAGCGAGCGGATCGGGAACGTCGTCGCCGAACGTCTCATAGGCGCCGGCGAATTCCCTGCGCCGCCCGGCGCGCACCGCATCGGCAAGGTCGCCTTTGAAGTCGCAGAAAAACGGAAAGGGTGTGGTTGCTCCCCATTCCTCGCCCATGAACATCAACGGCGGCATCGGCGCCAGCAGCGTGATCGCAAGCGCAGCCTCGATAGCGCGCGCGTCGGCGGTCCACTCCAGGCGGTCGCCAAGCGCGCGGTTGCCGATCTGATCGTGGTTCTGCAGAAAATTGACGAAAGCAGCGGGCGGCATTGTGCCGGTCGGCTCGCCGCGGGGGTGGCCGCTCCGGTGGGCCGATGGCTCGCCCTGATAGGCGAAGCCTGAACGAAGCATCCGTGCGAGCATGCGTCGGGGTTTGCCTGCATAGTCGCCGTAATAGCCCTGCGTTTCCCCGGTCAGGATCACATGCCAGACGTGGTGATAGTCGTCGTTCCACTGCGCGCGATATTTTCCGTCAGGAATCTCGGAGCCGGGATCGAGCAATGCGACACGGTTGTCGTCATTCTCCAGTACGAGATGAATATGCCGACCGCTTTGCTGGGCCAAAATCCCGACAGCACGGCTGATCTCGGTCAAGATTGAAGGCTCGCCCGGTTGGGTGATGGCATGCACCGCATCAAGACGAAGGCCATCGAACCGATAGTTGTCGAGCCAGTGCAGCGCATTTTCGACAACGAAAGCCCGAACTTCGGGTGCGCGATAATCGATCGCGGATCCCCAGGGGGTCTGCGCATCGCAGAAAAACTGCGGTGCGTAGCGCCCGAGATAATTCCCCTCTGGCCCGAAGTGGTTATAGACGACGTCGAGGAAAACCATCAGCCCGCGCAAATGCGCTTGGTCGATCAAATCCCGAAGATCGTCCGGCGTGCCATAGACGTGATCTGGCGCATACCACAGCACGCCATCGTAACCCCAGTTACGCGTGCCTGCGAAGTCCGCGAGCGGCATCAGCTCGATCGCGGTAATGCCGGTCGCGACAAGATGATCGAGTTTTCCGATCATGGCGCGGTAGGTGCCTTCCGGTGTGAAGGTGCCGACATGGCATTCGAGAATGACCGTCTCGTGCCAAGGACGTCCGCGCCAGTCGGTTGCTTTCCACCGGAATTGATGGTGGTCGATCAGTTCGCTCGGACCGGACACGTCGTCGGGTTGGTACGACGACGCCGGATCCGGAACGTTCAACTCGCCATCGACCCGGTAGTGATAGCGCGCGCCAGGCCTGGCCGTGGCCACCTCCGCGATGAACCAGCCCGAGCTGTTCTTCGCCATTGCATGAGCACGATTGGCGATGACAACCGACACCTCGCGAGCGGCGGGGGCCCAGAGCCGGAAGGTCGTGCCGTCCGGGGTGATGACAGGGCCAAAGCGGCCCTCGTTCATGGCTGGCCTGCGAACGCGATCACGCTGCGAGGCGGCGCCTGCATTGTCGCGTTTGGCTGGTGCGTGTCGCCGACGGACTTATCGTCGGCGGTATGAAAGAGCATTGACCACGCCTTGTATTCCTTCATCTTTGGCAGTCGGAATTCGATCGGTTCCGGCGCCGCGTTGAGCACGATGTAGAGCGCTTGCTGGCCGCGCTCCATCGGTCCAAGCACATAGGACAGGAACCGTCCTTCCGGGAAATTCCAGTCGGCTTCGGTCATTTCATTGCCATCGGGTGTCAACCACAAAACCCCATGGGAGCCGTCCGCCTTCTTGCCCATGATCCATTGCCGCGTTTTGATTTGTGCGAACTGCTTGCGGATCGCAGTAAGACGCCCGACAAATTCGGTCATGTCGTCGGTCTCATGGCCGAGGCCGCTCCAGTCGACCCATCCGATTTCGTTGTCTTGACAATAGGCGTTGTTGTTTCCGCCCTGGCTGTTGCCGACCTCGTCGCCCGCAAGCACGAGCGGAATGCCCTGCGCGAGCAGCAGACACGCGAGCTGGTTCTTGCGGAGCTGCTGCCGAAGCGCAATGATCGCCGGATCGTCGGTCGGTCCTTCGTGCCCGCAATTGTTGCTGAGATTGTCGTTGGAGCCGTCGCGATTGTCTTCGCCGTTGGCTTCGTTGTGTTTCTCGTTGTAGGAAAACAGATCGGCGAGCGTGAATCCGTCGTGGACGGTGACGTGGTTGATGCCAGCGCGGGGTGAGCGGTCATCGTGATTGAAGAGGTCGGACGATCCGGTCATGCGCCCACTGACGTCGCCGATTAGATTTCCTTCGCCTGCCCAGTAGCGGCGCAGCGTGCTGCGGTAGCGGTCGTTCCACTCCGACCATTGCGAGGGGAAGCCGCCGACCTGATAGCCGCCGGCGCCGACATCCCAGGGCTCCGCGACAAGTTTCACCGTCGCCAGAACCGGGTCCTGCCGGATCGCATTAAGAAAAGAGCCACTGCGATCGAACCCTTGAGGGCCGCGCGCCAGCGTGGTGGCGAGATCGAAACGGAAGCCGTCGATGTGGCAGACTTCGACCCAATAGCGAAGCGAGTCCATGACCATCTGCAGAACGCGTGAATGGGTTAGGTTCAGGGAGTTGCCGCAGCCGGTGAAGTCGTCGTAGTAGCGCGGATTGTCCGGCATCAGCCAGTAATACGATGCATTGTCGATGCCGCGGAACGAGAGCGTCGGACCGAGGTGATTGCCTTCGGCAGTATGATTGTAGACGACGTCAAGCATGACCTCGAAGCCAGCATCGTGAAGACGGGCAACCGACATCCGAAATTCATCGAGCGCGGCATCCTGGGCGTAGCGCTGTTCCGGCGCGAAGAATGAGATCGAATTATACCCCCAGTAGTTACACAACTTTCGCTCGACCAGTTGACGATCATCGATGAAGCCATGAATCGGCAGAAGCTCGATGGTGGTGACGCCGAGCCGCCGCAGGTGAGCGATCATGGCGGGTGACGCCAGCGCGCGATAGCCGCCTCGTAATTCCGGCGGAATATCCTGCCGCGTTTTGGTCAAGCCTTTGACGTGAGCCTCATAGATGATCGTGTCTTCCCACGAAATATTCGGCCGCGGCTCGCGTCGCCCCCAGTTGAACGTCTCATCGATAACTGTCGCTTTCGGCATCGCGCGCGCGTTGTCACGCCGATCGAAGGACAGATCCTCGCGCGGGCTGCCCGTGCGATAGGCGAAGTGCGCGTCGCTCCAGACCAGCCGCCCGCTGATTTTTTTGGCGTAGGGATCGAGAAGAAGCTTGTTCGGATTGAAGCGATGTCCATGCTGTGGGTCGTAGGGGCCGTAGACGCGATAGCCGTAGAGTTGACCCGGTGAAATATCGTTCAGATGGCCGTGCCAAACGCCTTCGGTGTGCTCCGGCAGTGCAACGCGTTCGATCTCGCGCCGTCCCTGACTGTCAAACAGGCAGAGCTCGACCTTCTCGGCGTTTGCCGAAAACAAGGCAAAATTCGTTCCGCGTCCGTCCCAGTTGGCTCCGAGACGGACATTCGTACCTTCCGACAACCGCATTATGAAAATTCCGGTACGAGAAAAATCACCGCGAGCGGCGGCAGCGTCAGGCTGAGTTCGGGAATGACTCCCTCAAGCGTCTCGACCAGCCCGTTATTTCCGACATTGCTGCCGCCGTAATGCGCCGAATCGGTATTGAGCGCCTCGCGCCATTTGCCCGCGAAAGGAACACGCACGCGGAAGTCGCGGTGGACGCTTGGTGTGAAATTGGCAATCATCAGGCAACGTGCCCGCCCGCTTTCACCCTTTCGCATCCATGCGAAGATGCTGCGGTCGGCATCGTTAGCGATGACCCATTCGAAGCCAGCCGGGTCGCAGTCCAGTTCGTGCAGCGCGGGTACATCGCGATAGAGCGTGTTGAGATCGCGGATTACGGCCTGGACTCCCTGATGCTGCTCTTGATCAAGCAGGTGCCAGTCCAGCGAGTGGTCATGGTTCCATTCCCGTTCCTGGCCGAACTCCGCGCCCATGAACATCAGCTTCTTGCCCGGATGGCCGAACATGAACGCGTAGTACGCGCGCAAGTTTGCGAACCGCTGCCATTCGTCGCCGGGCATGCGGCCGAGGATCGATCGTTTCCCATGCACGACTTCGTCGTGGGAGAGCGGCAGAATGAAGTTCTCTGAAAACGCGTAGTGCAGTCCGAACAGGATCTGACCATGGTGATGCTTGCGATAGACCGGATCCTTGCTGATGTAGTTCAGCGTGTCGTGCATCCAGCCCATATTCCATTTGTAGCCAAAGCCGAGGCCGCCGAATTCGGTCGGGCGCGAGACCTGCGGCCACGCGGTCGACTCTTCCGCCGCCGTCGTGGCGTGCGGGAATTTGCCGAATACCTCCTTGTTGAAGCGGCGCAGAAACTCGACGGCCTCGAGATTTTCACGGCCGCCGTGTTTGTTGGGAATCCAGCCGCCTTCAGGGCGGCTGTAATCGAGATACAGCATGGAAGCGACGGCATCGACGCGAAGGCCGTCTATCCCATAGCGATCGAGCCAGAACAGCGCATTGGCGGAGAGGAAATTGACCACTTCGGTACGGCCATAGTTGTAGATCAGCGTGCCCCAGTCGAGATGCCGGCCCTGCAAGGGATTGGCATGTTCGTAAAGCGCAGTGCCGTCGAAATTGCCGAGGCCGTGAGGATCGTCTGGGAAGTGACCGGGCACCCAATCCAGCAATACGCCGAGCCCGGCGCGGTGGCATGCGTCGATCAGGTGCGCGAAATCTTCGGGGGAGCCAAAGCGGCTGGTCGGCGCGTACAGCCCGGTCGGCTGATAGCCCCACGATCCATCGAACGGATGTTCGTTTATCGGCATCAGCTCGATATGCGTGAAGCCAAGATCGCGGACATAGTGCGGCAAGACATCCGCGAGTTCGCGATAGGACAGCCATCGGTTATCGTCGGTGCGGCGCCACGATCCGAGGTGAACCTCATAGATCGAGATCGGAGCATTTCTCGCATTGATCGTATCGGGAGCAGGCGAGGGATGCGGTAGCGTCGTTTCATCGAACACGATCGACGCGGTGCTGGGCCGCATCTCCGCTGCGAACGCAAGCGGGTCGGATTTCAGCGGCAGGATGCCGCCGTTGTGATCCGTGATCGCGAACTTGTAGCGATGGCCGACGCGCGCGCCGGGAACGAACAACTCCCAATATCCGCTGTTTCGGACGCGCATCGGATGGCGGCGACGATCCCAGAAGTTGAAATCGCCGACGATGGCAACGGCGCTCGCATTGGGCGCAAGCACGACGAAGCCGACGCCATCGACACCGTCTATCGTCATCGGGTGAGCGCCGAGCTTATCGTAGAGCCGTTGATGCGTTCCCTCGCCAAGCAGATAGAGATCGAGGTCGCTCAGAATTGGAGGAAAGCGATAGGGATCCTCCAGTTCGACCGTGTCCGCGCCGTAGCGGGCGCGAAGGCGATAGCGTTCGCCGCCATTCGGCAAGGCGCCGAAGAAAAGTCCGGCGTCGTGAACGCGGGTCAGCGCGGTCTCTCCGCCGTGCTCATCGACGACACGCACCTCGGACGCTTCCGGCAGGTAGGCGCGAACGACCTGGCGGTCATTCTCACGATGCCGGCCAAGGTAGTGGAAGGGGTCTGAATGCCGCCCCTCGATAATGGCGCGGCCTTCGGAAGACAGTTCGGTCATACGCGATCCCGTTCTTATTTGCGCAATACGCGGAGCGCGCCGCCCAATGCGACACGAAGCCAGTCCGGACGATGTGCGAGTTCATAGTCGATCTCGTAAAACGCCTTCTCGAGAAGAAAAAATTGCAATGTCTTGTCTGCAGCATCGCCATCCTGCGGCCAGAGCCGTGGATCGGACATCGCTTCTCGATAAGCTGTGAGGAAGGTTTGCGTCGCTTCCTCGCGCCATGCCGACAAAGCTTCGGCCAGACGCCCGTCATCATCCGCTCCGTTTTTTAGGGCGCGTTCCTGAGCAGAGGTGACGGAATAGTCGATGGATCTGATCAGACCGGCGACGTCTCGGGCCGCGGGAGCTTTCATCCGTCGCTCGGCCAGGCTTCGGCGAGGTTCACCCTCGAAGTCGATGATGAAGACATCGTCCCTGACGACAAGAATCTGTCCGAGATGGAAGTCGCCGTGATGCCGAATGTTGTACATCTGGATCGAAGGCGGCAGCAGCTCGGTGAGCCGGCCGTGCAACATCGTGCGGATACCCAGCACTTCGTCCGCTAAAAGCCGGTCTGACTCGGAAAGCTTGGCATGGGCGAGGCGGTCGAACGTTTGCTCGGCGCGAACCATCAGGCGATCGATGAGACGTGCGACGTCGGACGGCGCTATCGGTTCCGGGCGGAAATCCGCGACGTCGTCACGACTGGCCAGCGCCACCTGCATTTCCGCGACGCGCTTGCCGGTTTGCGTCATGTAGCGCTGGTATACCGCTTTCTCTTCCAGGGCTGGCGTTGAATCGCTGGCGCCGACCAGCCGCTGTTCGTCGACGAAACGATCCAGCGCCGCGCTGCTCACGGTCCATGCGTCGCCCTGGTTGCCAACAAAAGCATGGACGATTGCGACAGCGGCTTCGGTGTCCGGCCCGGACAACTCGACGCTTCCCAACAGTGCCGGCGTGTTGGCGAAATTCGCAACATCCGTCAGAAAACGGCCGACCTCGACTTCCGGGTTAATGCCGTTTTCAAGCTTGCGGTAGAGTTTTACGACGAACTTATCGTCCACCAGCGCGGTGCTGTTGGATTGCTCGGTCTGTACCGCGCGGACATTGTTGATCGGCTCGTCTACGATCTCGGTAAGCCGTTCCGTCGGAATGTAGGACAGGCGTAGTTCGTTTTCTTCAAAGACGGCGCGATGGCGCAGATTATGAATGATACCGGCGATCAGGTCCTTTTCTTGAGCGGCATCAATCAGCGTCCCTTCGCGTGACGCCTGACGCACGGCGGCAATTGCATTCGCATCGTAGTTATCACGGTCGAGCCGATCCCATCGAATGCGGATCGGCATCGCATAGCGGCCAGACTGGCCGTGGTGGGTAACGTCGAAGATCACCAGCCATGGCCGGGAATTCTGATCTTCCATGAGCGGAATCGCCGCCGGGACCCGTGCGGTGATGGCGTTGGCCGACGGCTCGGGAAACCAGCGCGATCGCGCGAGATGCGAAGGGAGGACGTCACGTTCGAAAATCGACCGGGTTCGCGCCAGCGACATCCACGTCGCGCCGAGGGGAACGACAAGGGTCTCGTATTCCGGCACGACCATCGGCGCGACGTTCGGCGAAGGCGGCTGTTCCATCAGGCGGAACCAATAGAAGCCGTAAGGGGCAAGCGTGATCAGATATGGCAACTCGCCGATGCCGGGGAATGTTGTCCGACCCAGCATCTCCTGCGGGGAGCGGCCCTTCCACTGCGCCAGGTCAAGCTCCGAGGCCTGCGCCGACCGCGACAGGTTCGCGACGCAAAGCAGGACTTCGCCTTCGTACTGGCGAAGATAAGCGAGTACGCTGCGGTTCGACGAGCGGACAAAGGACATGCTGCCGCGGCCGAACGCGTGACTGGATTTTCGGACCGAAATAAGTTTCTTCGTCCAATTCAGCAGCGACGACAGGCTGCGCGACTGGGCTTCGACGTTGACGGACTCATAGCCATAAACAGCATCCATGACAGGCGGAGCATAAAGCCGTGCGGGGTCGCATCGCGAAAATCCCCCGTTGCGGTCCGGCGTCCACTGCATGGGTGTCCGAACGCCGTTGCGGTCGCCGAGATAAATATTGTCGCCCATGCCGATCTCGTCGCCGTAGTAGATGATGGGCGTGCCGGGAAACGACATTAGCAGTGAGTTCATCAGCTCGATCTTGCGGCGATCGTTGTCCATCAACGGCGCAAGGCGGCGGCGGATACCGAGGTTGATGCGGGCACGGGGATCGGCGGCGTAGGTCGACCAGAGATAGTCGCGTTCGATATCCGTCACCATTTCGAGCGTCAGCTCGTCATGGTTGCGCAGAAACATCGCCCATTGGCAGTTCGCGGGAATGTCCGGCGTCTGCCGCAGGATATCGGTGATCGGAAAACGATCCTCCTGGGCGATCGCCATATAGATCCGTGGCATCAGCGGAAAATGATAGGCCATGTGGCATTCGTCGGCATCGCCGAAGTAGGATTGCACATCCTCGGGCCATTGGTTGGCTTCGGCTAGCAGCACCTTGCCCTTCGCATATGCATCGAGCTCGGAGCGGATGTGCTTGATCACCGCGTGGGTTTCGGGAAGGTTCTCGTTGTTGGTGCCATCGCGCTCGCAAAGGTAGGGGATGGCGTCCAGCCGGAATCCATCGACGCCCGCATCGAGCCAGCGCTTCATAACCTGCACGACGGCGCTGACCACGCGGGGATTGTCAAAGTTCAGGTCGGGCTGATGCGAAAAGAACCGGTGCCAGTAGTAGGCATTGGCTTCAGCATCCCAGGCCCAGTTGGATTTTTCGGTGTCGGTGAAGATGATCCGGGTTTCCTGGAATTTCTTGTCGGTGTCACTCCAGACGTACCAGTTGCGCGCGCTCGATCCTGCCGGACTACGCTGGGCACGTTTGAACCATTTGTGCTGGTCGGATGTATGGTTGATGACCAGCTCTGTGATGACCCGTAGGCCTCGTCGTTTCGCTTCGGAAATGAAGCGGCGGAATTCCTTCATGGTGCCGAAGTCAGGATTGATCGATCCGTAGTCGGCGATGTCGTAGCCGTCGTCGCGTCCCGGAGACGGATAGAACGGCAGCAGCCAGAGCGTGGTGACGCCGAGTTCCTGCAGATAATCGAGTTTGTTCGTCAGGCCGACGAAATCGCCGATTCCATCATTGTTGCTGTCGGCGAAAGCCTTCACATGCAACTGATAAATGACGGCGTCCTTGTACCAGAGGTCATCCGCCTGAACGTACTTGTCGGCTTCGATATGAGTCATCTCATTCATGATGTGCACTTATGCCAGACAACGAAACAGCAGCGCAGGATCACGCAAGGGGTCGATCCGCAGCCGCACGCCCCCCCATTCAATGGCGTGACGTTCGCTGGTCATGATATTTTCCAGAGCAACGGGCGCGCTTGGCCCATTGGGTGTTTGCAGCTGGACCGAGTCCAGCGGAAGCCAGAATTCGCAGGTATCGCGCGACAGCGCGATGGCGCCTACGACCGTATTGCTGCCGTCGGTGGATTGCTTGATGAAGGTGACGATCTGGTCGTTGTCGATGGGCAGGAAGTTCAGATTGCGGGTCTGCAGCAAAGCCGAATTGGCCCGACGCGCCTGATTGAGCGCGGTGATGTACGGCTTGATGTTGCCGGGTGCATTCCAGTCGCGGGTTTTAATCTCGTATTTTTCGGAGTTGATATATTCCTCGCGACCCGGAATGGCTTCGTGCTCCAGCAGCTCAAAGCCGTTATAAATCCCGTAGTTGCTCGACAGCGCAGCGGCCAGCGCCACCCGCGACTTGAACATCCAGGATTCACCGCTTTGCAGGTGATAAGGAAGGATGTCCGGTGTGTTGACGAAGAAGTTGGGCCGATAGTAATCGCGCTCTGGATATCCCGTCAGTTCGTTGAGATAGGATTCGATCTCCCATTTCTGGGTGCGCCAGGTGAAGTAGGTGTAGGACTGCGAGAAACCGAGCTTCGCCAGGCCCTTCATGACCTTCGGCCGCGTGAAGGCTTCGGCGAGGAAGATGACGCCTGGATCTTTCGCCTGCACTTCGCGGATCAGCCATTCCCAGAAATGGAGCGGTTTGGTGTGCGGATTGTCGATGCGGAAGATGCGAACACCCTGATTGACCCAAAACAGGATGACGTCGCGCAGCGCGTTCCACAGCGAGCCGGCATCGTCGCAACCGAAATCAGGGTTGACGATATCCTCGTATTTCTTCGGCGGATTTTCCGCATAGCGCATCGAGCCGTCGGGGCGCCGCTTGAACCAGTCAGGATGCTGCGTCAGCCAGGGATGATCTGGTGAACATTGCACCGCGATGTCGAGAGCTATTTCCAGACCATGCGCTTTGCAGGCAGCGGTTAGCTCTCGAAAATCGTCGAACGTGCCGAGATCAGAATGGATCGCATCGTGTCCGCCTTCGCGAGCGCCGATAGCATAGGGACTGCCCGGATCGCCCTCGGCCGCGGTGAGCGCGTTGTTGCGCCCCTTGCGGTTGATTCGGCCGATCGGGTGAATAGGCGTGAAGTAAAGAACGTCAAAACCCATCGCCGCGATATCGGGGAGGCGGGCGATGCAGTCGCGGAAGGTGCCATGCTGCCCTGGATTGGCGCTCTGGCTGCGGGGCACCATCTCGTACCACGCGCCCGCCACGGCGGCTGCGCGATCGATGGTCAGCGGATAAAGCTGTGATCGCGTAAGGTCGCTGCGTTCACGGCCGTCTGTCATGGCGCTCGCAAGACCCGGCCCGAGCAAGCTCGCGGGATCGCCATTTTGAAGATATTCCTCGCACTGGCGAACGATGATTTGAGTGGATTCTTTGCCGCCGAACTGCGCGCGTGTGAGCAGCGCTGCGCCCTCGAGCGCATCGAGGGTAACATCCTGGCCGGCCTTCTGTTTCAGCTCGAAGCCGTGTTTCCATGTAGCGAACTCGTCGGTCCAGGCTTCGATGGCATAGACATACCGGCCGGCTTCGCCGGGCACGAAGTTGCCCGACCAACGATCATTTTCATGCAGCGTCATCGGCGACCTGTGCCAGTCGCGCTCGTCTTCGCGGCGCCAGATCAGTTGCGCCGCGATGACGTCATGCCCACTTCGAAAGATATCGGCCCAGACGTTGACGATCTCGCCTGCAAGCCGCTTGACCGGAAAGCGGCCGCCATCCACGCAGGGGTACACATCCTCGATGTGAAAGGCGCCGGTCGTCGCGCCCCGTTCGCCTGCCCGTAATGGCATGTTTTTCTGCGTCGATACCGACATCAAGCGCTGCCAATCCAGTTATGAATGAAGACCCGGAGCTTTAACCCGTGCGCTGCCGCAAAGTTCCCGATGGAACCCCGACCGCGCCGGCGCGTTGGCGCTCTCCGGGGGAAACGTAACCCAAGCTAGATTTGCGAATGCTTGCCCAGATTTGAGGCATGAGGATGGATGTTTACTCAAAAGCCCGCGACCTCGGCATCGAACTGGAATTTCAGGACGGGCAGGGCCACCGTCACGCGGTGAGTGCCGAGCGCGTGCGTGCTATCCTTGAGGGCCTGCCGCTTCCGGTGCGGCATCCTTACCTCAAGTCACCAGTGGTTGTCGCAGCCATTTCCGGCGATTTTCGCGTCGCGATTGATGCAGCCGCGAACGGGATCGTCTGGCAGCTCGTTAAGCACGACAAGGTACTCGCGCGCGGACGTGTCGCTGACGCTGCGATGAATCTTCCGCATTCGATTGCAATCGGCACCTATCGGCTGGAGCTTGAAGACGATAGCGGCAATGCAATCGATTCAATCCCGCTGCTGGTGACGCCACGGGCAGCATATCAAGGCTCGTTCGATCGGGTCTGGGTACTGTCGGTTCAACTGTACGGCCTGTCGTCATCCCGCAACTGGGGGATTGGTGATTTCACGGATCTTGCCGCGCTGATCGAATTGACCGCGGATTGGGGATGCGCGGGTATTGGACTCAATCCGCTTCACGCGTTGTTCGATGACAGACCTCTGCAATGCAGTCCTTATGCACCGAATAGCCGGCTGTTCCTCAATCCGCTCTACGTCGATCCCGAGCGATTGCCGAATTTTCCGCGGGGGTGGTTGGCACAGCATCGCGACCAATTCGATGGTGCCCGCAAAGGGGAGCTGGTCGATTACGTTGCCGTTGCTGAACTGAAATTCGCCGCACTTCGGGACGCGTTTTCAACATTTGACGCTGGAAGCGCGGGATATGACGAATTCGAGGCCTTCCGGCGGGAGCGCGGCGAACTGCTGCGACGCTTCGGCTGTTTTGAGGTTCTCCGAAAGCAGTTCGGCCCATTGCCGTGGTGGCAATGGCCAGAGGAGTGGCGCCGTCCCGACGATGCGCAAATTCAAGCTTTCCACAACGGCCCGCTACGCGCCGAGGTTGAATACGTGGAATTCTTGCAATGGTGCGCGGCGGCTCAACTGAAATCATGCGCCGATCTCGCCGCAGAGCGCGGAATGGCTATCGGGCTTTACCTCGATGTCGCGGTCGGTGTTCAGGCCGGCGGGTTCGACGCCTGGAATGAGCAGGCGGCGATTTCGCGCGGACTTTCCGTCGGCGCGCCGCCTGATATGCTGAACACCGCCGGTCAGGATTGGGGACTTGCGGGATTCAATGCGAGTGGACTCGAGACGAGCGGATTTGCGCCGTTCCGGGAGATGCTGCGAGCCTCGATGCGATTCGCCGGAGCCATACGGCTGGATCATGTTCTCGGTCTCAACCGACTCTATTTGATTCCCTCGGATTCATCGCCACGCGATGGTGTGTATGTGGAGATGCCTTTGCAGGCGCTGCTCGGCGTCGTCGCGCAGGAGAGCGTTAGTCAGGCTTGCATCACGATCGGGGAAGACCTCGGAACGGTGCCGGAGGGCTTTCGCGACATCCTCGCCAGATGGGGTGTCTGGTCTTACAAGGTGATGATGTTCGAGCGCGGCCACGATGGCGCTTTTCTTGGTTCCTCGGGTTACGCCGCAAGTGCGCTGGTCACCTTCAACACGCACGACCTCGCGTCCTTCGCGGGCTGGCAATCTCATCACGATCTCAGCGTTAAACGTGAGGTAGGCATAAACCCCGGCGAGACGGACGAGGAGCGGGCGCGGGCGTTACGTTCGTTAGAATGGAAACTCGGAGAGGAGCATGTCGCGCCCAGGAATTTCTTTGGGGCCGTTGAGTTTCTTGCACGCTCTCCGTCGCGCATTCTTGCGATCGCGATCGACGATCTCCTCGGTTTGAAAGACCAGCCGAACATTCCCGGCACGGTGGATGAGCATCCCAACTGGCGGCGGCGACTCCCGGTTGAACTGAATGATCTGACCCGTTGCATCGATATCGATGCGCTTCGGCGGGCACTGCGGACCCGCTGAAATCTCAATTGATCAAGTCGAATAAACAATCAGCGGCGGCATGACTCCGCGCGGAACGACGCAGGCGTTCGCCACCCGTCTGAGCGCGGGGATATGCGCGTATCTACCCAGCGCGGCTTAACGGCTGCGATCAGGGTCCAACCGGATCCATCACTGACGAAAATCAGTTTCCAGTTCGCCTATGCCTTCGATCGCAATAGTGACCTTGTTTGTCGGCGCTTTCATTGCGCCAACACCGAGCGAAGTTCCACAGCAAATCAAATCGCCCGGACAGAGCGTCATGTCATGGGATATCTTGCTCACAAGTTGCTGTGCGCTAAAGATCATATCTGAAATCGGATAGTTCTGCCGCTCAACGCCGTCCAACACGGTACGTACAACAAGCCTTGTGGGATCAATTCCGGCTCCGATCACCGGACCAAATGGGCAAAAATGATCAAAGCCCTTTGCGCGAGCCCATTGAGCGAACGTGCTGTCCTTGCCTATGATGTCGGCGGCCGTGATGTCGTTCACACAGGTATAACCGTGGATATAGGCATCAGCCTGCTGCACCGATACGCGACTGCAGGTGCGTCCGATCACTATACCAAGCTCACCTTCATAGACGACTTTTCCATCGTAGGACGTCGGACGGACGACGATCGAGCCCGGTGCGGCAACTGACGTAGGTGCCTTCAAAAGGTAGAGTGGCTCTTGGGGTTCCGGCACGTTCAATTTTGCAGCGAGCGCGTGAAAATTATTCCATAGCGCGATGATTTTTGACGGTTGGCTGGGGGCCAGCAATTCAACCTCCGACAAGGAGTACTGCTGGCCGTCAGCTTGGGAAACGCCAAACATTTCACCGGTATGGACGATGATCTTGTCGTTCAAAATCGTACCAAAGCCGATCTTGTCCTGGTGACAAAATCGAGTCCAATAGGTCACCATGAGTTATCTCCACAAAATTCACAGAGGTCGCGGGCGCTGCCGCGTCGCGAGGTTTGAAAGGTGCAATCGTCAATAAAGGCCGGCCATTTTGGCGCGCTGTGCCACAAGAGCCAGAACTGTATCGATCGCCGGCGTCGGAGTATTCGTAAGACGTCCCATTTCCTGAACGACGGTCACAAGTGGATCGATCTCCATCGGGCGTCCACGCTCGAGATCTTGCAGCATCGATGTTTTGTGCGCGCCGACCTTGCGCGCGCCTTCAATACGGCGCTCGACGTCGACCCGAAAATTGACCCCAAATCTTTCGGCGATGGCTTGCGCCTCCAGCATCATCGTCTTGGACACGGCCCGCGTACCGGGATCCGACCCGATGACGTCGAGCGTGGCGTGAGTCAGTGCGCTGATCGGATTGAAGCAGGTATTGCCCCACAGTTTCAGCCAGATTTCGTCGCGCACGCGATCGAGAATGGGGGCTTGTAGCCCGGCCTTGATGAAGATACCGGACAGCCGCTCGACATCTGCGGTTCGTTCGCCAGACGGTTCGCCGATCGGAAAGCGGTCGCCGTAGACGTGGCGAATGATGCCTGGCGCCTCGATTTCGGTCGCCGGATAGACAATGCATCCGATCGCGCGCTCCGGACCAAGTTCGCGCCATTGCCGGCCGCCAGGATCGATACTTTCCAGCGTCTTGCTCTCGCATTCGTTGCCGTGTTTGTAAAAATACCAATAGGGAATCCCGTTCACTGCCGTCACGATACGCGTGTTCGGCCCAAGCAGCGGCTGCATTGCGTCGAGCACACTGGTGATCGAATGCGCTTTCAAGCAAACGATGACAAAATCCTGCGGTCCGAGTTCGGCAGGATTGTCGGTGCAGCGCAGATGCACAACACGTTCTTCACCGCCGATCAGCAACTTCAGCCCGTTGCTGCGCATTGCAGCGAGATGGGAGCCCCGCGCGACGAGACAGACATCAGCCCCTGCGCCGGCCAATTGCACGGCGAGATAGCCCCCGATCGCACCCGCACCGTAAATGCATATTTTCATGGGTCTCTCGTCTGTTTGATGTTCAATCCGATGTCGCGGCTATTGCTTGCCGGGCACGTTAATTACTCGGCGATTTCAGCTTTGATATTCTGGATCATCGCGCGTCCGCCGTGACGTCCTGTCTCAGGACGAAGGCGCGCCGCATCGGCTTGACGACAACTGAGCGATACACGTTGAGCAGTGCATTAACTGACATGGCTGTCCTCCCAAAGCGCACCGTTCTTCACGACGATTGATCGCGCTGAGTGTCAGTCTGGTATAATATATACCAAACCACAAGCGAAATTTGAGCGCGTCAGTTGTGAGCACAAGCGCTTCACTGTTTTAAGCAGTCATCGAAATGCATAATAAATATAAGGATGTTAGAAGTTTAGCTTCGGCGGGAGCGGTGCAACTGGACCCATTTTTTGATGCACTCGTCTCGCTATCGAGCGCGCGCCGGTTGTTGACAAAATCGGATAAGGAATACCAAATGCCAGACTAGGCATCCGCTCGAGCGACTTTGTTTTGGTCAGGAAGCCAAACTCGGATTGATGCCAGGTTGATGAAGGCGAAGTAGTTTGCGGCGAGCTTGTTGTACCGGGTCGCTACACGCCAGCACTGATTCCGTTGAAGAAACGCTCGACCAAATTGCGCGCCCAGTTCACAGAATGTAGGCCCACGCCCGTCGATCGGACCAGTCTCGCAAAGTCATATGGATCATCTCAGCAGCATTCGCATTTTCACACGCGTTGCCGAGCTTGGCAGCTTTTCCAAAGCCGCTGATGAACTTGTCGTGTCGCAATCAACGGTCACCAAAAACATCGCGTGGCTGGAATCTCACCTCAGCGCGCGGTTGCTCAACCGCAATACCCGCGGCGTTAGCCTGACCGAGGCCGGCAATCTCTACTACGAACGTTGCCGGGTGATACTCAAGGAGGTCGACGATGCGGATTCGCTAGTCGGCCGACGCAGCGAAGGGTTGGCGGGGACGTTGCGGATCTCTACATCGGTTGCGCTCGGGCGGCGCATCATTTCTCCGATCCTGATCGATTTCATGCGCGAGCATCCACAGCTCAAGATCGACATGACGTGTGAGGATTCTTACGTCGATCTGGTTTCTCGCGGCATCGACGTCGCTTTGCGCATGGGCCGTCTCATGGATTCTTCGCTTGGCGGCCGGCATATCGGCTCCAATCCGTGGGTAATGGTAGCCTCTCCCCGCTATCTCGCGGTGCGCGGCACGCCCCAGGCACCGCAAGATCTTGGTAATCACGATTGTATCGTTTACTCGAGCGTGCAGGGCGATGCGGTTTGGCAGCTTCGCTCGCGTCAGGGTGAAAGTCAGGCGATCGTCGTCAATGGGCAGTTGCGCTCGAATAACCTGTCAACGCTGTTGGCCGCAGTTCATCTCGATCTTGGCGTTGCGATCTTGCCAAATTACGTGGCTTCGCCGTCGCTGCGGGCGCGCGAGATTGTCAGTGTGCTCGACGACTACACGCTGTCAGGGCAAGAGCTTCATGCGGTTTTCCCGTCGCCGAAGCTGATCCCGGAGAAGGTTTCGAGCTTCATCCAGTTCTTGCGCCCACGATTCGAAGGCGCATGGTGGGATGCAGAGCGGCGGCGGTTTCCGTCGTAATAGAGCTGACCGCCGACGCCCTGGGCTCGAGCTCTGGTTTCTGAACTGGAATAACTGATATCGGCAACGTGCGGTTCGCAACGTCGCATCGATCCATCAACGTGGGCATGTTCGAAACAACTCACTTTGATGGGGAGCCCCATGGCGAGAATGCGTGCTATCGATGCGGCCGTTCGCGTGCTTGAGCGGGAGGGTGTGACCCAGGCCTTCGGCGTTCCCGGTGCTGCAATCAATCCGCTGTATTCCGCGTTGAAGAAGCGCGGCTCGATCAATCACATTCTCGCACGCCACGTCGAGGGTGCTTCGCATATGGCCGAAGGTTACACCCGCGCCGCGGCCGGCAATATCGGCGTTTGCATCGGCACCTCCGGCCCGGCCGGCACCGATATGATTACAGGATTGTATTCGGCGATCGCGGATTCGATTCCGATTCTCTGTGTCACCGGGCAAGCTCCCCGTGCCCGCCTTTACAAGGAAGACTTCCAGGCGGTCGACATCGAATCGATCGCCAAACCAGTGACAAAGTGGGCAGTCACGGTGCGCGAACCGGCGCTGGTGCCTCGTGTATTCAGTCAGGCCTTCCACATCATGCGCTCAGGACGCCCAGGTCCGGTGCTGATCGATCTGCCGTTCGACGTACAAGTTGCGGAGATTGAATTCGACGTTGAGACCTACGAACCGCTGCCCGTTTATAAACCTGCGGCAACGCGCAGGCAGATCGAAAAAGCGCTTGATATGCTCAATGCTGCCGAGCGTCCGCTGATCGTCGCCGGTGGCGGCATTATCAACGCCGATGCGTCAGATTTGTTGGTGCAATTTGCCGAGATCGCTAACGTGCCTGTGGTGCCGACGCTGATGGGGTGGGGCGCGATTCCTGACGATCACGTGCTGATGGCCGGAATGGTCGGTCTGCAAACCAGTCACCGCTACGGCAACGCCACGATGCTCGAATCCGATTTCGTGCTCGGCATCGGCAATCGTTGGGCCAATCGTCACACCGGATCAATCGAGACCTACACCAAGGGCCGTAAATTTGTGCACGTCGATATCGAGCCGACTCAGATCGGGCGCGTCTTCAACCCGGATCTTGGCATCGTCTCCGATGCTAAGGCTGCGCTGCAGCAGTTCGTTGCAGTCGCGAGGGAATGGCGCAAGACCGGCAAGCTGACAGAACGGCAGGCATGGCCGGCGGCGTGTCAGGATCGCAAGCGATCGATGCTGCGCAAGAGCCATTTCGACAACGTGCCGATCAAACCGCAACGTGTCTACGAGGAGATGAGCAAGGCGTTCGGCCGCGACACCTGTTATGTCAGCGTGATCGGACTGTCGCAGATTGCCGGCGCGCAGTTCCTCGGTGTCTATCATCCGCGCAACTGGATCAACGCGGGACAGGCCGGGCCGCTCGGCTGGACGCTCCCCGCCGCACTCGGCGTGCGCGCTGCCGATCCGAAACGCCAGATCGTTGCATTATCGGGTGACTACGATTTCCAGTTCATGATCGAGGAACTCGCGGTCGGCGCGCAGTTCAAGCTGCCGTACATCCACGTCGTCGTGAACAATGCCTATCTCGGCCTGATCCGCCAGTCCCAGCGCGGCTTCGACATGGACTATCGGGTCCAGCTGTCGTTTGAGAATATCAACGCGGCGCATATCGGGGCGTACGGCGTCGATCATGTAGCGGTCGCGGAAGGCCTCGGCTGCAAGGCGATCCGCGTCACCGATCCGAAGGATGCGCAGGCAGCCTTCGCCACGGCGCGCGAGCTGATGGCCGAATTCAGCGTGCCGGTGGTCGTCGAGTTTATCCTCGAACGTGTCACCAACGTCGCGATGGGCACCGAGATCGATAACGTCGTGGAATTCGAAGAAATCCTCGATTTGCCGCTCGACGCTACGCCTACAAGCTCACATGTGACGCGAAAAAACGACCTTTTGCCAGCCTAGAATCGCAACATCGGTTGGCACCGACTGTCAGCGCAGCATTATTGGGAAATCGTGCCTAAATTTGCGGCCGTGCCCGCTGGGAGGCTGCTTGGCGTTAGCGATCGCGGTTGCCCTGGTTGTCGGCAGTGGGCAATTCACACAGACCGTATCATCGCACATCGGCAGATCGTGAAGCTAACTAGCTCGGAGGCCAGTTCGGTGACCGCGCGGTGATGCAGCTTTGGCGATCTCTTCAATTATGGTGGTCGTCGGCTCGGTCCAAGGAGACGGGCCTTTATCTTGATCTTACGAATTCGAATCTTGCAAATCATCGTTCAGTTTTTCCTATTGCCCGCTTCGTTTGAACCGGATTAGCCGCCGATGTGCCCATCGTTTACGTTGGACGCGGCGGTGATGCTCGGATGCCGAACAGAAAAGGTGCAGCGATGGCTGACAAGGTTTTTAGCGGAACGATCGTTCTTCCCGACCGGACAATCGAGAACGGCTATGTTCTGGTCGGCGACGGCAAGGTTCAGTCCGTGGGATCTGGCAATCCGCCGGACGGCGAGAAGCACGGCGGTCCCGGGTTTCTTGTGCTTCCGGGCGCGATCGATGCACAGGTTCACAGCCGTAGCCAGCTTGGACAGGAAGATTTCATCTGGTCGACACGCAGCGCCGCGGCGGGCGGTGTCACCACGATCGTCGATATGCCGTACGACGACAATTGTCTGATCGCGACTGCGGAGAGATTCCGGACCAAGGTGAGAGAAGCGGGAGCACAGGCGCGCGTTGATTTTGCGCTCTATGCGACGATTGATCCGGAAGAAGGCGCAACGCGAATCGATGAACTGGTCGATGCCGGCGCCGCCGCTTTCAAGTTCTCGACCTTTGGCACCCATCCCAAACGTTTCCCCCGGATCCCGCCCCACATGCTGTACGAGAGCTTTTGCGCTGTCGGAAAAAGGGGACTGATTGCCGGCATTCATAACGAGAACGACGAGATGGTCCGCGCCTTCATGGCTGATGTCGAAGCAAAGGGCATCACGGATTACACCGCTCATGGACTTTCGCGGCCGCCGATTTCCGAGGCGCTGGCGACCGCCGAGGTATATGAACTCGGGGCGGGTGCAGGTTGTCCGGTGCATATCGTTCACAGTTCAATTGGGCGGGGCTATGAATTAGCTGCGGCCTATCGCGCACAGGGGCATGGCGCGACAATTGAGGCGTGTGTTCATTATCTGACGCTCGATGAAGAGAACGACGTCCGGCGCCTGGGCGGCAAGGCCAAGATCAATCCGCCGTTGCGGCCGCGCCGCGAGGTTGAAGCGCTTTGGCATCATCTGGCCGCTGGCAACGTTACGATCGTTTCCACCGACCATGTGAGTTGGTCGGAAGATCGCAAGACCGATCCGAATATGCTGAAGAATTCATCGGGCATTCCAGGCCTCGAGGCTCTCTACGTGTTGCTCTTGAAGGGGCTGGATGAACGTAAGCTTTCCTTGACTCATGCCGCGCGGCTGCTGGCCCACAATCCCGCTGCCCTGTTCCGGATTACGCATGCCAAAGGTGCGCTCGAGGTCGGCCGCGATGCCGATGTCGTGCTGATGCGTCGCGATCCGTATCGTTACAAAGCGGGAGCCAGTGGCAACAATTTTGTATCCTGGAGTCCGTATGACGGAATCGAATTGCCATTCCGCGTGATCGAGACCTATCTACGCGGCGAGTGCGCCGGCGCCGACGGACGTGTACTGACTGAGCCAGGGCAGGGCCGGTTTGTCAGTCCGCTTCGCGCCCATTAGGCCCGGTCGATGAAAACGAATCTTCCGCTCGATGCAGATCGCCTCTGGGCGGATGTGATGACGCTGGCCGACATCACTGATCCGGCGCGCCCCTATACCCGGCGCTCGTTCACGCCGTTGTTTCTCGAGGGCCGTGCCTGGCTTGCCAAGCGTTTCGCTGAAGCTGGACTGACGACCCGGATTGATGTCGCCGGGAATCTGATTGGCCGGATCGAAGGGACTAATCCTGCGCTCGGCGTCATCGCGGTCGGCTCGCATAGCGATACGGTCCCCTCGGGGGGGCGCTTCGATGGCATCGCGGGGGTCGTGACCGGGCTTGAGATCGTTCGTGCGCTGCGTCAGTCAGGGACACGGCTTGAACATACCATCGAGATCATCGATTTTCTCGCCGAAGAGCCCAGCGAATACGGCCTGTCATGTGTCGGCAGCCGCGGCATGACCGGCTCGCTCGACAGCCAGATGCTCCGGCTCACCGAGCCATCGGGCGAACCATTGCGCGACGGCATGCGGCGGGTCGGCGGCGATCCTGACCGGCTCGCTCAGGCCAGACGCAACGATATCCGGGCATTCCTGGAGTTGCATATCGAACAGGGTATTGTGCTGGAGTCGCGATCGCTCGACGTTGGCATTGTCACATCGATCGTCGGGATTCGCCGGATCGAAGTCGTTTTCCAGGGCGAGGCCGATCATGCCGGTACGACGCCGATAGGATTGCGCCACGATGCTCTTGTGGCGGCGGCCAATACGGTTGGCGCGGTCCGCCGCGTTGCCGAACAATTGGCCGGAGAGACAGAGGATTACTTCGTCGCAACTGTCGGCATCCTGACCGTTGAACCTTCGGCATCGAACATCGTGCCGGGCCGGTGCCGGCTGATCATCGACGCCCGGACAACAAACCCGGCACTGACGGAACGCTTCGTGGAGACTATTGATCGCGAAAGCGCGGCGTATGCGACTGCGGCCGGGGTGACGCGTACCTCGTTTGCGACGCTGTCGGACGGCCACCCGGTCGCCTGCGATGCCGATTTACGCGCGGCGTTACGCCAGGGTGTGCTGGATCTGGGGCTTAGCGAAATGGATCTGCCGAGTGGCGCGGGGCACGATGCGGCGTTCATGAGTCGCATTTGCCCGTCCGCGATGGTGTTCGTGCCTTGCCGCAAGGGCAAGAGCCATGCGCCGGAAGAGTGGGCAGATCGAGACGCGATCGCAGCCGGTGCTGCGGTCATTTATCAGGCGGTCAAGGCGCTTGACCAGTCGCTGTCGCGGGGTCGCGATCCGGCAACTTTATAGTAATCGTATGCCACGCTTCTCTTTGATTGGCGTCTTGGAGCAGTGTCAGTTCGGTTGACGCGGCTCAGACAATTTTTTGCGCAGCGAATTGACAAGCCCACGCTCCGATTCACTCAGCGTGCGTTCACCGGAATAGATGACGAATAGCCGCCGGGAAATTGTCGGTTCAATGATCGGATGTGCGGAAAGGTCACCAGCGGCGATTTCGCGCTCCACCGCGGATGGCGGCAATACTGTGCAGACCGGCAACCGGCCGAGGATCGCGACCGCCATGGGGAGCGCATCGATCTCCATGTAGGGCCGCAATTTAATGTCATGCTGTTCGGCCGAGGTATCCAGCAACTGACGCAATCCGAAGCGGTTTGTCGGTAATGCGAGCGGCAACCGTGCGAGATCGGCGAGCGTCACCGGACCCGGAGGAAGCATCTTGTGACGGGTGTGGGTAATGGCGGCCAGTCTTTCGGACGAGCCGAGCGGCAGTCGCGGCATTTGTGGTAGAATGGTTTCTACAATCGCCACGCCGACCAGTCCGCGGATCACCCAATCCTGCAGCGTTCCGTTCGGTGCCTCCCTGATTACGAGTTTTAACGTCGGATAGCGCTCCTGGACGTCCAGCATCGCCTCGGTAATTCGATTGACAAGAAATCCGTGCTGATTGACGGATGGCAGAATCCCGACCGCAATTCTTCGGCTCTGCGAAGGCACCGCGCCATCGGCACCGTTGGAAAGCCGGCGGAAGCCCGCGTCGATCCCCCGGGCCATGCGGTCGAATCGCTCTCCTCTGACGGTCGGAATCATGCCGTCGCCGCGCCGTTCGAACAACGCGCCGCCAAAGCAGATTTCAAGCTTATGGATTTGTTCGCTGAGGGCTGGCTGACTGATGTTGGCCCCACGAGCCGCAGCGGACACACGCCGGAGACGCTGCAACAGGTTGAAATAGCGAATTTGCCGGAGGCTGATGACCGGACGCTCCATGCGAGCAGGCCGCTTCTCCGCCAGCGCGCGCTTTAACTTTCGCACGAACAGAGTCGTCACGGCGTTTGGCTTCGCAATGCGGGCGACGATCTGGGTAGTAAGGGGCTTGTCCGGCGCAATCGCCGCGACGTTCGTCAGTCCGAGCCGCGGTGTGATCAGACTCCCCGGCACGAATAACGCGGCCTCCGGATAGTCGTCCATGATACGCGGAAGGTCCCCCGGATGATCATTGAGAAATCGCACGCCGCTCATTCTGTGCTGACTGAAATAGCGCTCCGCCTGTTCTATCAGGACTGAAGACAGCAGCGGTACAACGAGGCGGCCCGCTGCAAGATCGGCGGCGGTGGGGAAACTGCGCGTTCCAGCCGGCATGCGGCACGCGAACACCCATCGGTCCGACAGTAGCGTTGTGACGCGCTTCGACGCCTGTGGATTCTCGTAGTCCAGTGCAATCTCGATGCGGCTGCCTTCGGTGTCTCCCCAGTCCTCGGCAACGCCGCCGAGGTGGGGGACATCCTTTTCGTCAGCCCATACCGGATCGACGAAAACGTCGGGGCGCTCAACGCCCATCTGATCGATGGCGCGGCTGACCGCTTGGCTGAGGCCGCCGATGGTGAAACTCAGGCCGATCTCAACAGTGAGCAACTTCAGCGAAGCCCGTGCTGGTGCAGCACCCCAGCGTCGTGCGAAAAGCTCGGCCATCAGCAGAGGGTCTGCGCCGCGTAACAGCGCACGCGCCGCGTCTGTCGGATAAAGATTGTTCTTGATCCGCCGGAACAGGGAAAGACCGACGTCGCGTTCCAGCGCTTTCATCGTCGTGCTGAGCGTCGAGATGGCGATGCCGAGATCGGCGGCGGCGCGGGCAAAGCTGCCCGACCGGCAAGCCGTCACGAAATAGGCCAGAGTACGCAGTTCGATCATCGGATCTCGCAGGGTTTAGGACGACAGCATAGCTCTCGCGCCAGCTTTCGTCACCATGTCTTCGTTTTTTCCTATGGGCTGGTTCGTCCGAAGGAGTCATGGACCGCGCCGTTATGGTCGATATGATCCTTATGCAATAATCCGCTTCCGGATCGGTGAAATCCGGTTTGCTCGCACGTGTTTGAGGGCTGTCAGACGTGTACGCCAAGGATGCCATTTACAGCGAAGTGACGCATTCCCGACAGTCGATGCGGGCCTTTCTTTCCGCTTTGCGAGAGGCCGGCGAGCTTGTGTCGATCACACAGCCAACTGGGCTGGAATATGAAGTCGCCGGATGCCTCGCGGAAATCGACCGCGGTCCTGCGTTGCATTTCACCAATGTCCAGGGATCATCCGCAACTGTTTCGATGCCGGTCGTAGGTAATCTGCTCAATTCGCTGACACGATTTGCCGCAGGTTTGAACAGTACGGTCGGGCAGGTGCAGGCGTCATTACTCACCGCGATTGACAAACCTCTGCCGCATCGCGTGCTGCCGTCCGGGCCGTGTCAGGAAGAGATCGTCGCAGATCCGTCGTTGACTGACGAGCTGCCGATACCGCATTTTTTTGAAAAGGAAGGCGGTCCTTACATCACGGCGGGCGCCATTGTCGCGAGAGACAAAGTCAGCGGTCACACCAACCTCTCGATCGCGCGGTTGATGCCACTTGGCGGAAACCGTGCCTTCGTGGGTATCGCCCCCAATCATCATCTCGCGGTGCTGGCGCGTGCAGCTCACGCGCGCGGCGAAAAACTGGATATAGCGGTCTGCATTGGAAACCATCCTGCGGTTCTGTTGGCGGCCTGCCTTTACCTCGGGCTGGGTGAGGATGAATTGCCGGTCGCCGGCGCGTTGCTGGGCGAACCGTTAGAGGTCGTTCGCTGCGCAGATTCCGGCCTGCTGGTACCGGCGCATTGCGAATGCGTGCTGGAGGGCACACTCGATGCGGGCGAAGCCTTCATGGAAGGGCCGGTCAGTGAATTTCACGGCATGTACGAGAATTACGGCGCTGGCATCGTAGCAACATTTTCCCGGTTAACCCGGCGCCGCGATGCGCTCTTTCAGGTCATCCTGCCCGGTTATCATCCAGAGCATTGTCTGCTCGGTGGCGTTGCAATCGCTGCCGGTCTGGTGCGTGCTGTCCGCGGCGCGGTGCCGTCGGTGTCCAGCGTGGCGGTTGGCGTTGGCGGAGCCGGCCGGCTTCACGCTGTTGTCGCGTTGCGCGCGCCGCGCCCCGGCGAGGCGCGCAAGGCGATGTTCGCGATCTGGGCCGCCGTGAACCTGATCAAGAAGGTCACGGTCGTGGAAGACGACATTGATCCCTGGGATCCGCTTCAGGTGGAGTGGGCGCAAGCGACACGGAGCAAGCCCGAGCGCGATTTCGTTATCATTCCCGGTGTTCGTGCAGATCGTTCCGAGCCGCTCGAGCGGGAAGGTACCATCGGCAAGCTTGGCATAGACGCAACTCGCAAACCGGAGGATCGGCCGGATTGGGAAATCGCGCAACCGCCGCAAACCGCGCGTGTACGCGCCCGCGAAATATTACGCGAGAATCAACTCGCATAGCCCTTACGTGACCAACGCCATTTAAATGGAGAGAGCCATGTTGAAGCAGATTACCAAAATGCCGAGGATCGGCCGGAAATTGTCTCTTGGGCTTGCCAGCGCCTTGATGCTGGGGGCCACGATGTTGCCGGCGCATGCCGACATCAAGATCGGCTTCCAAGTGCCGCTGACGGGGCCTGCGGCAACCGACGGCAAGTCCGCACAGATCGCGGCGACCATGGCGGTCGAAGACATCAATGCCGCCGGCGGCGTACTCGGGCAGAAAATCGAACTCGTCACCTACGACGATCAGGCCAAATCCGATCAGGCAATCTTCACCGCCAACAAGCTGATCGGCGAAGACGGCGTCAAGCTGGTGGTCAACGGGAGCTATTCGGCGTCGGGTCGCGCGGCCGCGCCGGTATTTCAGAAGGCAGGCGTCGTCATGATTTCGGCCTACGGCGTGCATCCCGACATTACCCGCGCCGGCGACTACATGTTCCGCCTGGTTCATCTCGGCCCGCCTCAGGGTGCGGCGACGGCGCTGTACATCGGCAAGATGCTCGGAATCAAGAAAGTATCCACGATCACGATGGATAACGATTACGGGCAGGCCACGATGGACGGCTTCCTCAACGTTGCCGAAAAATATGGCATTACGGTTCTCAACAAATATAGCTACTCGCTCAAGGACCGTCAGTTCGGCTCGATCGTTGCAAGCGTAAAGCGCGACAATCCCGATGCGGTTTATGCGACCGGCTATTTCTTCACCGGTGGCCCACT
Organism: Pseudomonadota bacterium; assembly: GCA_041691515.1. Classification (GTDB taxonomy): domain Bacteria; phylum Pseudomonadota; class Alphaproteobacteria; order Rhizobiales; family Xanthobacteraceae; genus Nitrobacter. The sequence continues at coordinate 26,217 of JBEPUM010000003.1, forward strand.
GGTCTCGCAATTGCGCGCTGCGGGAATCACGGTGCCGATCATTGGGTCGCAAGCTTTCGATTCCGAAAAATTCATCGAAATCGCCGGACCAGCCGCCGAAGGTACTTACATTATGGATAGCTTCGATCGTGACCGGAAGGACAAGACCCTTCAGCACTTCTTTACGGAGTTTAAGAAGCGCGCGGGCTACTCGCCGGAAGGCGTCGCTGCGATCACCTATTCGGCGGTCAAGTTAATGGCGGATGGTATCAAGCGCGCCAATAGCACCGACCCGGCAAAGGTTCGCGATGCGCTTGCCGCGACCAAGGATTTTCCAATACTCGAAGGCAATCTCATCGGCTTCAATAGCCTGCATGAGATGTTGATGCCGATCAGTGTCAACGTCATCAAGGATGGAAAATTCAAGCCGGCGGGAGTGATCACCGATCTGACCGCGTTCGCGCCACCCGAGAAATAATGCGGATGTGGATGGCGGCGGCAGCAGACGCTCTCGCCATCCGCGGCAAAGGATGATCCGGTGTATTACATCGATCTGGCGATAACCGGCATCAGCTTCGGCTGCATGTATGCCATGATGTCGGTCGGCCTGACCCTTGTGTACGGCCTGCTGCGCATCTTGCACGTAGCGCACGCTTCCGTGTTCGCGCTGGGCGCCTATGTGACGGTTCTTGTCGCCAACGCTACCGGCAGCATTTTGCTTGGCTTTCTCGCCGCCGTCATTGTCACCCCTCTGTTCGGGATGGCGATCTACCGGCTTCTCTACGAGCCGTTGCTGAAATATCGGCCGGATGTTCCGATGATTGCTTCGGTCGGATTGCTGGTTTTGATGCAGGATGCTTTCCGAATTGTTTTTGGCGAACAGGGGATTACGTTTCAGAGAAATGCCTTCGCCTTTAAGACGTTCAATTTTTCCGGCCTTACCGTCAGCGCGGTGCAGATCACAATGGTGGTCACTGCGCTGGTGGTGTTTGCCGGATTGCATCTGTTTACGACGCGGACGAGAATCGGAATCGGTTGGCGAGCCACCGTCTCCAAGCCGCAAATTGCTGCGAGTTTCGGTATCGATCCCATCAAGGTTCGCTATCTGAATTTCGCTGTTGGATCGGCACTTGCCGCCGTCGCCGGTGGTCTGGTCGCAGAGATGAACAATCTGGTCGATCCGGGGATAGGCTTCGTCGTCAGCTATAAGGCGCTCGCCATCATCGTTCTCGGTGGCCTTGGCAGTGTGCGTGGTACCTTGATCGCAAGCCTGGTGCTCGGTCTTGTCGAGTCCTACGGCACGATCTTCATCGGTGCCTGGCTTGATCGCGATGCCATCGCCTTCCTCGCCCTCATCGTGCTCCTGATGATACGTCCGCAGGGCTTTACCGGAGCGCGCACGGCATGAGCGCCTACGAAGTCAGCATTATCTCCATCATCGGCATCAACGTCATTCTGGCGGTCAGCCTGAATATGATCAGTGGATTCTGCGGGCAGATAAGCCTCGGTCACGGTGCATTTTTCGGCGCCGGTGCTTACGCCGCGGCGCTGACGATGGTCGGGAGCGGAAGCGTTCTGCTGGCGATTCTTGCATCGCTTCTCACTGGAAGTGTGTTGGGAATCGTCGTTGGATTCGCTTCGCTTCGCGTGCGCACGGATTTTCTGGCGATCACTACGATCGGGGTGAATTTCCTGTTCGTCGGCTTCGTCCGCAAGCAGGCGTGGTTGGGCGGCGAAATGGGGATCAGCGGTATTCCGGCAACCGGTCTCGGCGCCACCGGCAACATGACCATGATCTTGCTGTTTGCTGCGGCGACCATAGCACTCAGTCTCTACATCAGCCGGTCATGGATGGGGTTTGCTTTCCGTGCGGTCGGTGAGGACGAGGGCGCGGCGGCCACGCTAGGTATCAGTTCGGGCGCCTACAAGCTTGCTGCCTTCGGTATAGGCACGGCGCTCGCCGGTCTTGCCGGTGGTCTCTACACGTTCTTCACGCAGTTCATCACTGCCGATGCTTTCGACTTCATTTTTTCGGTGATGCTGATGGCGATGGTCGTGATCGGAGGCATCGGATCGACCTGGGGTGTGGTGGTGGCCGCCGTCGGCCTGACTTTGCTGCCGGAGGCGATCCGTTTCGTGAACGACTATCGCCTGCTCGTGTTTGGCGGGCTGCTGGTGCTCGTGATTCGTTTGGCACCGGGTGGGCTTGCGGGCATGATTCAGAAAGCCTTCCTTGCTGTGAGGCGGCCATGAGCGCTGCGCTTCAGCTCGACGATATTGCGATCCGGTTTGGCGGTGTTCAGGCTGTTGCCGGCGTCTCCTTCGCCGTAGAGGAAGGCGATTTCGTTGGGTTGATCGGACCAAATGGTGCCGGCAAGACGACCCTGATCAAGATTATCGCGGGCCTGCTTCGCCCGGATAAGGGACGGGTCCAACTCTCGGGCGCCGATGTGACGGCGAACGGGACCGCTGCGCGGGTGCGTCAGGGGCTCGCGTTAACTCACCAGATCGTGCGGCCGTTCCGCGAAATGACCGTACTCGATAACGTCACGCTCGGCGCAGGTTACCGCCGCACGTCATCGCCATTCCGCGCCATGATGCATCTTGACAGGCGCCGTGAATGCGAGCGTGCCGCAGAGATCATCGCACAGGTCGGTCTGGCCGGTACCGAGAACAAGCTCGCGGGATCGTTGCCGCTCGGCCAGATGAAACGGTTGGAGGTGGCGCGTGCGCTCGCAGTCGATCCTCGCGTGATCCTGCTAGATGAACCGCTGGCTGGGCTCAACCACGCCGAGGCATCGAAGCAAGTCGAGGCCATCGCCGCGGTTCATGCCCGCGGCATCACCGTGGTTCTGGTCGAGCACAATCTCGAAGAAGTCATGCGGATCAGTCGGCGCCTCATTGTGTTGAACAATGGACAAGTCATCGGGGATGGCGAGCCGCGCGAGGTGATGGCCGATCCCGTTGTACACGAGGCCTATGTGGGCGGAGGGATGGTGAGCCATGCTGAAGCTTGAGAATCTGAAGTGCGGCTACGGTTCGGTCGAGGCCGTGCATGATGCCTCGTTCGAGGTTCCGGCGGCATCGGTCTTTGCGTTGCTCGGACCAAATGGCGCCGGCAAGACGTCGACGATCATGGCGATCATGGGTCATGTCGATATCCACGGCGGTCGCATTATTATCGAAGGCGACGACATCACACGCCGCCGTGCCATCGACCGGGTTGGTCTCGGTATTTCTTTGGTCCCGGAGGGACGGCAGCTATTTTCCGATTTGACGGTCGATGAGAACCTGACGGCCGGCGGATACGCGCGCCCGATCAGCCGCGACGCTGCCAAACGCGATCGCGTATTCGGTCTTTTCCCGCGGCTTTATGAGCGGCGGACGCAGATGGCAGCTTCCCTGTCCGGTGGCGAGCAACAGATGCTGGCAATCGGCCGCGCACTAATGGCCGAACCGCGCCTATTGCTGGTCGATGAGTTGTCACTCGGTCTGATGCCGAAGATGGTCGATCTCTGCCTCGACGCTCTGCTTCAGTTGAAGCGCGAAGGCATGACCATTGTCCTGGTTGAGCAGAATACCGCGCGTGCACTCGATGTGGCGGATCAAGTCTGCGTTTTGTCGTCGGGAGCGCAGGTTTATCGGGGTACGGCGTCCGAGGCCAAGGCGGCCGGTTCGATGTTCGCAACCTTTCTCGGCATCGACGCGCCAGTATAGACATCATTCGAAAAGATCCGCGTTGCGGGTGAAGGGAATAACCATGGTGCGAATGCTGACGGCGGACGATGTGGAAGCGGGACTGGTCGGGGGATTGTTCCTGTCGGCGGGTGGCAGCGGCAGGAACGCGGTCTCCAAGAATCGCGGGCTCGGACAAATGGCGTTGGACTACGGCGGGGTGCGCCTGGTGACGCTCGATGAACTCAATCCCGACGATGCGATCATTACCGCGACGGCGGTCGGCGCCCCCGGCTTCGCCAACTGGGCGATCAGACCGCGCGACTCCGTCAATGCGGCGCGCCGGCTCATCGAAAAAATGCCCAAGCCGCCGGTTGGCGTGATCTGCGGACACGTGCCCGGCTTCAATGCGTGGCTGGTCGCATCCGCGCTCGGGCTCGATTACATCGACGCGGCATCGAACGGGCGCGGGCACCCGACGGTGAAAATGGGCGGCATGGGGCTGGCCTCGCGTCTTGATCTTTCGATCACCCAGATCGGTTGCAGCGGCAGCACTGCCGAGCAGAATGAATTTGCCATCGTGGCCGAAGGCGACATCGTTCGGACCTCGAACGCAATGCGTCAAGCAGCGGTCATTAATGGCGGATTGATCTATGCCGCGCGCGGCCCGTTGACGGCGAGTTTTATCAAGGAGAACGGAGCGGCGGGCGCGATCACGTTCCAGCTTGATCTCGGCCGCGCGATGCTGGCGGCTAACGGAGCGGACCGGATTGGCGCGACGGTTGAATTCCTCAGCGGCAAGTTGCTGGTGGAAGGCGAGGTTACGGAGAACACGGTGGCTTATGGCGGCGGCTTCGATGTCGGCCAGATGACCGTGCGCGGCAAGAGCGGTGAGGCGGTGCTTGGTGTCTATAACGAGTTCATGACCGCGGATTTCGCAGGCAAGCGTGTCGCCACATTCCCCGACATGATCGGGACGCTGGATCCGCAGACCGGTGAGGTCGTGTCGATTTCCGAATCGAAGGTCGGCAGCCGCGTTGCCGTCATCATCGCGCATCGTTCGAAATTTCCGGTGGGCAAGGGTGCGCTCGATCCGGCGGTCTTTCCAGAGGTCGAAAAGGCCATGGGCGTCGATATGCGTTCCTATCTCTGACGAAGGATTCCATCATGTTGCGTCTCTATGACAGCCGGTTGTCCGGCAATGCCTGGAAGGTACGCATTCTATTGACGCAGCTCGGCATTCCTTTCGAGCGCGTCACGCTCGATCTGGCGAAGGGTGCAACCAGCGATCCGGCATTTCGTGCCAAGAGCCGCTTTGCGCGAGTGCCTGTTCTCGAACTCGAAGACGGCCGTACCATCGTGGAGTCGGCTGCGATCATGCTTTATCTGGCGGAAGGCTCACCATTGCTGCCGGACGATCGTTATCTGCGGGCTGAAGTCACGAGCTGGCTGACGTTCGAACAGGCGGATCTGTTGAGGGCACTGGCGCTGCCGCGATTCTACACCATGCGCGGGATCGCCGAGCAGATGAAAAGCCGGATCGCCGATTTTCGGGAAGGCGCATATGTCGCGCTCGCCAAACTCGAGGAATGGCTCGCAGCGCACGATTGGCTTGTCGACAACCGTTACAGCATCGCCGACATCGGCATGTTCGGCTATGTCGCGATGGCGGGCGAGGGCGGTTATGACATGGAGAAATTCCCGGCGATCCGCGCTTGGCTGGCGCGGGTCAAGGCTCGGCCCGGCTGGGTGCCTTTAGTGGAAGAGGCTTGATATGACCATTCCGATGCGTCGCGGCAAAGAGGTCAAGGCAGGGCGCGGCAAAGTCCTGCGCTGCAAGGGATGGCGGCAGGAGGCGATCCTGCGCCTGCTGGAGAACAATCTTGAAAATGGCGAGGATCCGGAGAACCTCGTGATTTACATGTCGATCGCACGGGCGGCGCGCGACTGGAAAAGTTTCGACCGCATCGTCGCGACGCTGACGACCATGCGTGAGGATCAGACGTTTGTGATGCAGTCGGGCAAACCGATCGGCGTCTTTCCCGGTCAAACGACAACGCCGCTCGTCATCATGGCCAACGGCAATCTCGTGGGTGAGTGGAGTGGCGAGGACAATCGCCGCAAGCTCGACGATATGGGACTGACGGTTTATCCGGGCATGACCGCGGCAGCCTGGCAGTACATCGGCAGCCAGGGAATTCTGCAGGGCACGTTCGAGACCTTCATGGCGATTGCGCGCCAGCATTTTGGCGGTACGCTTGCGGGCCGGCTGCTGCTCACGTCCGGCTGCGGCGGTATGAGCGGCGCGCAGCCGCTGGCCGGAAAACTCGCGGGCGCATCGACGCTGGTGATCGAAGTCGACCGCGCGCGCATCGATCGCCGCATCGCGTCCGGCTACTGCGATGCCGTCACCGACAATCTTGATGATGCCATCGCGCAGTGGCAGGCCGCGCGCGACGCGCGGCGTCCGCTGGCTCTGGCGCTGTGTGCCAATGCCGCCGTCGTCCTGCCGGAACTGGCCAAGCGCGGCATCGTGCCGGATATCGTCACGGACCAGACCTTTGCAGACCCTCTGAAGGGATATGTTCCGGCCGAGCTGTCACTGGAAGAAGCCCGTGCAATGCGATCCAGCGATCCCAAAAGACTCATGGAGCTCGCAAGGCAATCGGTCGCAACCCACGTTCGCGCGATGCTGGAATTCATGGATCGCGGAGCGATTGTGTTCGAGTATGGCAATAGCCTGCGAGCCGAGGCGAAATCGGCGGGCGTCGAAGATGCGTTCCGCATGCGCTCGTTTGTCGACCTCTACATTCGACCGCTGTTCTGTCAGGGCATCGGCCCATTCCGCTGGATCGCGGTGTCCGGCGACCCGCAGGACATCTACACAATCGACGACATGATCCTGGAGACCTTTTCATCGAACCATCCGATTTCGTCGTGGATCGGAAAGGCGCGTGAGCATGTCAAATTTACCGGACTTCCGGCGCGCATCGGTTGGCTCGGCTATGGCGAGCGCAGCCGTCTGGCGCTGCTGGTCAATGAAGCCGTGGCGAGCGGCAAGATTTCCGCGCCTATTGCCTTTACTCGCGATCATCTCGACTCCGGCTCCGCCGCGCTTCCTCACCGTGAAACCGAAAACATGAAGGACGGCTCCGATGCCATCGCCGACTGGCCGATATTGAACGCGCTGCTCAACTGTTCCTCCGGTGCCGATCTCGTTGCTATTCATGGCCTCGGCGGGCGCGGTGTGAGCGCAGGCGTTACCATCGTCGCAGACGGCAAGCCCGAGACGTCAGAGCGGCTCAAGCGCGTTCTCGACGGCGATCCGGGGATCGGCGTCTTGCGGCACGCAGATGCCGGTTACGACATTGCGATCGATCAGGCTGAACGCACCGGTCTTTCGGCCACGGTGCCGTTGGGATTGCCCGGCTGACAATACTGCCGGATTGTTGACTTCTCGGGCGGCTGCAATAATGTATAGACATATTAGTTTGTACAGCCGAGGGCCGGGCATGGCCCCTGGCGAGGAGGTTCGTTGCCGCCGATCTACATCACCTATCTGAACCGCCTCGATATCGAAGAACTCAAGATCACCGACGATGAAATCCTGTCGGCCATCGAGGCGAGTCTCGCCAGCCAGGGGCGGGGCGAGACGGTGATCGAGCCGCGCATGCATCTCGAACCGGGTGTCGCCAACGGCCATTTCAATGTATTGCGCGGCGCGATCAAGGAGCCGATCGACAGCGCGGGCGTCAAGATCGTCGGTGACTTTGTCGATAACTACAAGATTGGCTTTCCCTCTGAATTAGCCATCCTGGCCCTGTTCGATCCGCGCACCGGTGCGCCCAAGGCCATCCTCGATGCCAGCGGCATCACCGACATGCGCACCGGAGCCGTCACCGCGATCGGCGCCAAGCACCTGGCGCGGAAGAATTCAAAGATCCTTGGCCACATCGGCGCGCGCGGGACCGCCTACTGGAATGTTCGCCTGCTCAATCATCTGTTCGACTTCGATGAGATCCGCGTTCATTCCCGCCGCGAGGAAAGCCGCAACAGTTTTGCGGAAAAGCTAAGCCAGGATCTCGGCAAGAAGGTCGTAGCGACGAGCGATTGGCAGAGCTGCATCGAGGGCGCTGATATTGTGGTGGAGGCATCCCGGCTCGACAAGCCGACCCCGATGCTGAAGACGTCGTGGATCAAGAAGGGAGCCTTCGTCGTTCCCTATGGAACAATGAGCGCGATCGAATTATCGCTCACCGACATCATGTCCAAGCTGGTCGTCGACGATTGGGGCCAGTGCAAAGGCGGCAAGTTCGGCAGCCTGCGCGCGCACGTCGAGACGGGAAAGCTGTCGGAAAAGACCTTGCATGCCGAACTCGGACAGATCGTGGCCGGTTTGAAGCCGGGGAGGGAAAACGAGGCGGAGACCAATCTGTTCTGGCACCGCGGCCTCTCGTTGTCGGATATCGCTCTCGGTCATGCCATGCTCGAGAAATCAAAGCGGCTCGGCATTGGGCAGCGGCTCCGTTTCGCATAAGCTGGCCTCATGGCGTATGTCGCAAATGCGCGGATGTATTCGGTCAATCCCGGCGCGGCGGCGGCCTGGAAAGAATTATTCGAATGGCTCGCGGACGCGAGCGGCGTCGATTTGCCGGTGATCGATCACGCCTTTCCCACACCGCTCGCAGATTTGTGGTCTCGCTCGGATCTCGGCTGCGCCTTCATGTGCGGCTTTCCTTACAAGCTCTCCAAACATCCGCCACGGCCGGTCGCAGCTCCCGTTCCGCTGAATGGACCTGTGCCTGGAAAGCCCGTCTACGCGACGCGGCTTGTCGTACACACGGATTCCCCATTCCGGTCGCTGGAAGATACATTCGGTGGCCGGCTTGGCTTTACGGTGGAAGACTCGCATTCCGGCTACAACGCGTTGCGGCATCACCTGTTGCCGTATCGTCAGCAGGCCGGTGGTAATCTCTATCGCGAGAGCATCGGACCGCTCACCACGCCACGCCGCGTGATCGAGGCGATTGTGGCAGGTGATATCGATGTCGGACCGCTCGACAGTTATGCGCTGGATTTGATGCAGCGTCACGATCCCGATCTCGCAGCGCAAATCCGGGTGGTTGCAACGACGGATATAGCGCCGATTCCATTTCTGGTCGCAAGTCGCGAATGCCCGACGGATGTGATCGCTTCGTTGCGCACAGCGTTACTGAAATTTGGCGATGAGGCGGCTTGCGGCAATCTCAGAGAACGACTTTGCTTGAAAGGCTTCGCGCCAGTCGCAATCCCGGATTACGATTTGATGCTGCGCTGGGACACCGAAGCTCGCGTTGCGGATTATGCACGCCCGGGCTGATCGCCTGCTCCGAACGGGTTGGCGCTAGGTTGATTGCTGAGCCTTGAGCCAGACCAGGTAGCAGTTGTTCGTTGCTGGCAGCACTTGGAAATCTGCGGTTGTTGCGCGCTCGATGAGAGCTGCTTCACCGTGATCGAGTGTTGCACTCTTCGGTCCAGCAGTGACCCCTGTGGTGCCATCGAGCGACAGCACCACGGCCATATCGTTGTCGCCGAAGGCAACCGACATCGGCGTTGCGACGCGCAGTAGCCGATGGCGGAAGCGCCCGCGTCGCGTCATCACATTGAGGTCGGTGATCTCGCCTGCCGTCAGGCGCGCCGACGTCGGCGTGTCGCCCGGAAAGCTGACCGGGTCGGCTCCGTCGGCGAGTGTCACCGGCGCGTCATTGCCGATCGTCAGCACCAGGCCGTTTCCCCTGATCACGGCCAGCGTACGGTCGATGCCGGCGAAATCGGAAAATGCTCCATCGGACGCGACCCGCGCTATACTGATGCGCCAGTCGAAATTCTCCAGGGACGCACCAGTTGGTCCGATGGCGATCTCCGTTGTCGAGCCGCCGCCGTTCTTCCACGGTGTCGTTTTGCAGTCGCTGGCGCGAATGATCCGCACGGCAACCGTTAAGCCAGACCGGGCAGGTCGAGATTGTTTTGCCGCGCGCAGTCGATCGCGATGTCGTAACCCGCATCGGCGTGCCGCATCACGCCGGTCGCGGGATCGTTCCACAGGACACGAGCGATGCGTGCGCCGGCCTCGGGCGTGCCGTCACAGACGATCACCATGCCGGCATGCTGCGAAAAGCCCATGCCGACACCGCCGCCATGATGCAGCGAGACCCAGGTTGCGCCGCTGGCGCAATTGAGCAGGGCGTTGAGCAGTGGCCAATCCGAGACGGCATCCGATCCGTCTTTCATCGATTCGGTTTCACGGTTGGGTGAGGCGACCGAACCGGAGTCGAGATGATCGCGGCCGATCACGACCGGTGCCTTCAACTCTCCGTTCGCAACCATGTCGTTGAAAGCGAGGCCGAGCCGGTGGCGGTCGCCGAGCCCGACCCAGCAGATGCGCGCGGGCAGCCCCTGGAATGCGATGCGCTCTCGCGCCATGTCGAGCCAGTGATGCAGGGCCACATTATCCGGCAGCAATTCCTTCACCTTGGCATCGGTGCGATAAATATCTTCGGGATCGCCGGATAGCGCTGCCCAGCGAAACGGGCCTACGCCGCGGCAAAACAGCGGCCTGATGTAGGCCGGTACGAAGCCCGGAAAATCGAATGCGTCCTTGACGCCTTCTTCAAAGGCCATCTGGCGGATGTTGTTGCCATAATCGACCACAGGGATTCCCATCTTGTGAAAATCCAGCATGGCACGCACGTGGTCCGCCATCGATTTCCGCGCGGCTGTCGCGACGGCTTTCTGGTCCGTCTCTCGCCGCGCCTCCCATTCGTTCGTGGTCCAGCCCTTGGGAAGATAACCGTTGACGGGATCGTGCGCCGAGGTCTGGTCGGTTACCGCATCGGGGCGCACGCCACGCCGCACCAGTTCCGGAAAAACATCGGCGGCATTGCCGAGCAGGCCGACCGACACCGCCTTACGTTCGCGGCTTGCCTGTTCGATAATCGCCAGCGCCTCGTCGAGGTTTGAGGCCTGACGATCGAGATAGCGGGTGCGCAATCGCATCTCGATACGCGACGGCTGGCATTCGACGGCGAGACAAGACGCGCCGGCCATGACTGCGGCGAGCGGTTGAGCGCCGCCCATGCCGCCGAGTCCCGCCGTCAGAATCCATTTGCCTTTGAGGTCGCCGCCAAAATGCTGCCGGCCCATCTCGACGAAGGTCTCGTATGTGCCTTGAACGATGCCTTGGCTGCCGATGTAGATCCATGAACCGGCCGTCATCTGGCCGTACATCATCAGACCCTTGCGGTCGAGCTCACTGAAGTGCTCCCAGGTGGCCCAATGCGGCACCAGATTTGAATTGGCGATCAGTACACGCGGTGCATCGGCATGGGTGCGAAAGACGCCGACCGGCTTGCCCGATTGGACCAGCAGCGTCTGGTCGCCTTCCAGGCGCTTCAACGTCGCGACGATGCGATCGAAACTCTCCCAATCGCGGGCCGCCCGGCCGATGCCGCCGTAGACCACGAGTTCACCGGGCTTTTCCGCAACGTCGGGATCGAGGTTGTTCATCAGCATGCGCATCGGCGCTTCGGTGAGCCAGGACTTGGCGGTCAGCGTATTGCCGTGCGCCGCACGGATCACGCGGGCATTGTCGATGCGGGTCATGTCTGAGTTCCTCGGCGGAAATGATGTCAGGTGCGGGACGAAGCGGGGCGGGAAATGCCCCGCCACACCCGAGCGTGAAGCGGATTGAATCCCATCCGATAGACGAGCTCGGCGGGCCGCTCGATATCCCAGATGGCGAGATCGCACGATTTTCCGGCATCCAGGCTCCCGGTTTGTTCGAACAGGCCTAGGGCTCGCGCCGCCTCGCGCGTGACCGCGCCAATGCACTCGTCGATGGTCAGACGAAACAGGGTCGCGCCCATGTTCATCGTGAGGAGCAGGGAGGTCAGCGGCGACGTACCGGGGTTGCTGTCGGTCGCAAGCGCGATCGGCACCTTGTAACGACGCATCGCGTCGATCGGCGGTATTTGATGTTCGCGGATGAAATAGAATGCGCCGGGTAAAACGACGGCGACGGTGCCGGCCTCGGCCATGGCAGCTATGCTGTCTTCATCGGCATATTCCAGATGATCCGCCGAAAGGGCGCCGAAGCGCGCGGCCAGCGCAGCGCCATGCAGGTTCGACAGTTGGTCGGCGTGCATCCGAACCGGGAGACCGAGCGCTTTGGCTTTCGCGAAGACTTGTGCGGTCTGTTCCACCGAGAAAGCGATGCCCTCACAGAAGGCATCGACGGCGTCCGCAAGATCTTCGGCGGCGATCGCGGGCAGCATCGTATCGCAGACAGCGTCGATATAGCCGGCCTTGTTTCCCGCCATCTCGGGAGGAACGGCATGAGCGCCGAGAAATGTTGTTCGCACGGATATCGGGCGCTCGCTGGCCAGACGGCGAGCGGCTTGCAACTGGCGGCGCTCGGTGTCGAGTTCGAGGCCATAGCCGGACTTGATCTCGATGGTGGTGACACCTTCCGCGATGAGGCTATCGAGCCGGGGCAACGCCGCAGCCACCAGTTCTTCGGTGCTCGCCTGCCGTGTCGCTTTCACCGTCGAGACGATCCCGCCGCCGGCGCGTGCGATCTCCTCGTAACTCGCGCCCGCCAGACGTTGTTCGAATTCGTGCGCGCGGTTACCGCCGTAAACCAGATGCGTGTGGCAGTCGATCAACCCCGGCGTGATCCAGCGGCCGTCGCAGTCGGTGCGCTCCCTCGCATCGAGAGTGGATGGTGCGTCCGCAGCCGCGCCTGCATACACGATACGTCCGTCGCGGGCGGCGATCAGGCCGTCATCGATCAGACCGAGGCCTTGGCGCGACGGCGAAAGCGTAGCAAGACGACACCGGTGCCAGATGTGGTCGACGAGGGTCATGAGACTGCGGCCGATTTGCTGGTAGGCGCTTGGCAAGATTGTTTATTTGTCTATACATATTATAACCGTCTGAAGCTGTCCAGCGCTTCGCACGACGATCGGGAGAAGAGTGTGACCGGACTGTTCTTTGATGAAGCGCTGCTGCCGCAAGGCTGGGCTCGCGACGTCAGACTTGAGATCGATGAGGGCCGACTCGTCCGCGTTGAGGCAGGTGCGTCGGCGCAGCCGAGCGATGAACGTCACCGGATAGGACTTCCCGGCATGTCTAATCTGCATAGTCATGCTTTCCAGCGCGGCATGGCGGGATTGACAGAGACGAGAGGCAGTGTCGCGGATAGTTTCTGGACATGGCGCGACTTGATGTATCGTTTTGTCGGACGCATGACCGCAGACGATATCGAGGCCGTGGCGGCGCAAGCCTATGTCGAGATGCTGGAAGCGGGATTCACCCGCGTTGGCGAATTCCATTATATCCATCATGATTTCTCGGGTGCGCCCTATAGCAATATCGGCGAGCTCGCCGAGCGCATCGCTGCTTCGGCGCAGGCCACCGGAATCGGCCTGACGCTACTGCCGGTGTTCTACGCCCATGCAGGTTTCGGCGGTCGTGCTCCCGAGCGGGAGCAGCAGCGTTTCATCAACGACATCGATGGATTTTCGCGGCTGATAGTCGCCTGTCGCAGCGCGATTGCCGGACTGCAGGGCGCGGTGGTCGGACTCGCGCCGCACTCGTTACGTGCAGTGACGCCGGAAGAACTCACAACGATTTTGCAGCTGGATGGCGAATGTCCCGTTCACATGCATATCGCCGAGCAAACCCAAGAAGTCGATGACTGCTTCAAATGGAGCGGTCAGCGACCATTGCAATGGCTATTCGATCACATGGCGGTCGACCGCCGCTGGTGTCTCATTCATGCCACCCACGCGACCACCGAGGAGATCAGCCATCTCGCGCAAAGCGGAGCGGTAGCGGGGTTGTGTCCAATCACCGAGGCCAATCTGGGCGATGGGACGTTCAGCGCGGCGGAATTTTGCGACCGGGGAGGGGCGTTCGGCATCGGTTCGGATTCCAATGTATTGATTGGCGTCAGCGATGAACTCCGGCAGCTCGAATATTCACAGCGGCTAACGCACAGGGCGCGTAATGTCTTGGCCGGGACAACGGCCTCGACCGGCCGCGTGCTGTTCGAAGGCGCGGTCACCGGCGGATCGCAGGCTCTTGGCGTTACGGCGCCGGGGCTGGTCGAGGGTGGTTTTGCGGATATCGTCAGTCTTGACGCCGGGCATGTTAGTCTCGCGGGCCGGTCCGGCGACGCCATGCTCGACAGCTGGATTTTTGGCGCAGGCCGTTCACTGGTCGATTGCGTCTGGGCGCGTGGCCGCAACGTCGTGCGCGGCGGTCGTCACCATGCGCGCGAAGCGATCGCGCAGCGTTTTTCTGACAAACTTCATGGATTGCTGGCCGCATGAGACTTGAACCCAACCGAAGTGCGCAGGGCACAGCGCTCTATCAGCGGATTCGCAACGACCTCGAAGTCAAGATCATGTCCGGCGCGTGGCAGCCCGGGGATCGCGTGCCATTTGAGCACGAACTGATGGAGACCTATTCTTGTTCCCGCATGACAGTGAACAAGGTGCTTTCGGCGCTTGCTGAGGCGGGGCTAGTCGTGCGTCGGCGCAGGGCGGGCAGCTTTGTGGCGCGGCCGCGTGTGCAGTCCGCCATTCTACAAATTCCCGATCTGAAGGCAGAGGTTGAAAAGCGCGGGGAGCGCTATGGATATCGCTTGCTCGAACAGCGCAAGCGTACGGCCTCGGCACAAGATCGCGTGCGCTTCGGCGTTGGTGGCCGTGCAACGGTGTTGGCGCTGCGCTGCCGCCACGAGGCCGAAGGGCAGCCTTTCGCAATTGAGGATAGGCTGATCAACGTTCAAGCGGTGCCGGATGTGCTCAAGCAGGATTTTTCGATCACGCCGCCGAACACCTGGCTGGTAGGTCATGTTCCATGGACGGAAGCCGAGCATCGCATCACGGCCTGCAACGCGGATAACGACATCGCAGCAGAGCTGGGGATTGAATTGGGCGCCGCTTGCCTCGTTATCGAACGACAGACCTGGCGCAACGCCGAGCCGATCACCGCAGTGCGGATCATCCACCCGGGCCAGCTCTATGATTTGATCGCCCGGTTCACGCCGACCGGCTGATCTACACACCCGGACTCGCCGAACCGGCTATTTTTTGCCGGCTCGCTCGACGAAGTTGTTGGTCCAGATGTCATTTTGTGACGCCATGGCGTCGAACGGCTTGCCGAAATCGGTCCCTACTTCCTTGGAGAACGTCAGTTGATTCTGGATGCTCTCCACGTCGAGCTTGCCGCCGCTGGCAACGCCGCTATTGAGAGATTTGACCGCGGCAACGATGGAATCGGGAGTGGCCTTCGAGAAGAACTGCTTCTGGATCACCATCGCGTTCGCCTCAGGGTCTTTGACAAGCGCCGCGCTGGCCGTTTGCATCGCTCGAGCGACCTTGACGATCAACTCCGAGGTCTTGTCGCTGATCGGTTTCTTGGCGACGAGAACGAGATAAGGCTGTTTGGCTAGCAGCGGAAATTCATCTCCGAGCGAAATGAGAATGGTGCCTGCGCCGGATTTCGTTGCGAGGTAACCTTCGGGCGGCGACAGCACGAAAGCGTCGATGCGCTTGTTCTCGAGCGCCGCTCGTAATGCGGGGGGGCTGCCGACCTGTGCGATTTTGATATCCGTCTTGGGATCGAGGCCGCCTTTCGCCGCGAGCCAGCGCACGGCGGTCTCCTGAGTGCCGCCGATGGCGCCGACGCCGATCGTGGTGCCCTTCAGTGCAGCGATACGCTTTTGCAGGGGATCACTCGCCTTGACACCGGCTTTTTCCAGAACGGACGGCGCGACCACGACCTCCAAGGTCACTTTCGACATCAGATTGTAGACAATCTCGAATGGCTGACCTTTGGCGATAGCACGGAGCGCTGATTCCGTTCCGACGGCGGCGAGATCGACATCGCTGGAGTCGAGGGCAGCGAGCGCCGTTGGATCACCTCCGGGCACCACAACCGTAGCCGTCAGGCCCTCGGCCTTAAACGTATTCAACGCGCGGGAGGCCCATAACGGAAGGAAGCTCAGCGAAGCGAAGCCCTGAGCGATACGCACGGGCTGCTGCGCGGAGGCCAGTGTCGGGACCAAGAGCAATGTTGCGGCAAATGCCACCGTTCGAGTCAGGCCGGGAATTAAGCGCATGCTGTGCTCCTGTTTCGGTTCGTCGATCCTAGATGTCGTTCGGTGCGGTCGCGGTCAGGGTTTTCCAGCGAAGCAGTCGCCGTTCCAACCGGCCAGCCAGGAAATTGGCGGTAGCTACGAAGGCCAGCAGAATGACGATTCCGGCAAACACGCCCGCGGGATCGTAGGTCGATGATGCCTCGTGGATGAAGAGGCCGAGCCCTTGGATCGACGAGGTGAACTCGCCGACAATCACGCCGATCACGCTGTAGGGTATCGCCATGCGCATGCCGAGCAAGACGTAGGGCGCCGCTGCGGGAAAATAGACGTGATAGGTCAGCTGGCGCTCGTTGGCGCCCATCACCAGAGTGAGGTTGGCCAATTCGCGATCGACGCTGCGGACACCGGTATAGACGTTGTAGAACACCAGGAAGAACACCATGATCGCGGCCAGCGCCACTTTGGATCCGATGCCGATGCCGAACCAGATGATGAACAGCGGCGCCAATGCGATTTTGGGAATGCCGTAAAAAGCCATGACATATGGTTCGAACACGCTGGCGAGGCGGGGCGAACGGCCGAGCATGTAGCCACCGAAGATTCCACCGGCGACGCCGATCACATAGCCCAGCACCAGTTCCTGTCCCGTCGTCCACAGGTGCGGAAAGATCTCGCCGGACGCAAACAGTTCATAAAGCCGGGCTGCGACCGCGGTCGGCTTGCTGACGTAAATCTCTTTGATCAGGCGCCCCGAGGCCCACTGCCAGAATGCCAGGATCATCAAGCCCGGAAGCAATGTCATCAGGCCGCGCCCCACCTTGCCCAGAAGTGAACGCCGCGCCGAAGATCCTTCAGCGGCGATAGACTGATCGGGTGTGGTGGCGAGGTCGTTCATGGGTTGACGTTCGCTTCCAGTCAATGGGGTAGGTGCCTGATACCGATCTGCGACCGGAAGACACTCCAGACCGCATCATAAGCGTCCTCGAAGCCTGGGTTTTTGAACGGCTCAAAGACGTTGCGCGGACGCGGCAAATCGATTGCGATGTTGGCCAATAGCTTTGACGGCCGTTGGCTCATGATCGCGACGTTGTCGGCGAGCAGCACTGCCTCGGTGATGTCGTGGGTGACAAAAAGAACCGTTGCGCCTGCTTTGTGTGACAGTATCTGCAAGTCGTCTTGCATGACCATTCTGGTTTGCGCATCGAGCGCGCCGAAGGGCTCGTCCATCAGAATGACATCAGGGCGATATATCAGAGTCCGGGCGATCGACCCGCGCTTTTGCATACCGCCTGATAGCTGGTTGGGAAAATACTGCTCGAATCCGGTGAGGCCGACGGCATCGAGCGCGGTCGCGACGCGTTCACGGCGCTCAGTCGCGGTAACGCCACGCAGCAACAGCGGAAGCTCGACGTTTTCCGCAAGAGTCTTCCAAGGAAACAATTGTGCCTGTTGCGGCACAAAACCGACCTCCCGATTGACGGTTTTGATGGCGCGGCCACGGTGATGCACCGTGCCGCGCGTCGGCATCAGGAGTCCGGCCGCCATCTGCAGCAATGTACTCTTGCCGCAGCCGCTGGGCCCGATCACCGCGACGAAACGCCCGTTGCCGACGTCAAGATCGATGCCGTCGATGACTCGAACACCGGGGGCTCCCCCGGGGGCGGGAAATTCCTGCCGGATATCGCTGAACGAGAGCACTGCGTCATTCATGTCGGGCCCACCTGACGGGGAGTATGTCTAGACATAACTTAATTGTCTAGACATAATGAAAAAAGATACCGGGCGTGGCGAGAGGAGATGATAGGCATTGGTTGTCTGTTTGCGAGGCATTCCGCCTTTAGTGCAAAGGCAGACGGTCGCAAGGAGCACCAACGTGAAGGCACCGCCAGTTCCAGCACAGCGCCGGATAATCGTCGGTATTTCCGGCGCCTCTGGTGTCATCTATGGCCTGCGTGTGCTGCAATTGTTGCGCAACTCAGGCGTCGAAACCCATCTCGTGATGTCCAAGACCGCCGAGTTGACCTTCGCCTACGAAACCTCGGTCAAGATTGCGGAGGTCAAAGCCGCCGCGCATACAACTCACGGCATCGACGAGATGGCCGCCTCCATCGCGAGCGGTGGATTTCGGACCGCGGGAATGATTGTCGCGCCATGCTCGATCCGCTCGATGTCTGAAATTGCGACCGGCGTCACCACGACGTTGCTGACTCGTGCCGCGGATGTCACGCTCAAGGAGCGGCGGCGCCTCGTGCTCATGGTGCGGGAAACGCCGCTGCACGGCGGTCACCTCAGGTCCATGGCGGCATTATCTGACATGGGAGCCATCATCGCGCCGCCGGTTCCCGCATTCTACGTAAAGCCGGAATCGATCGAGGACATGGTGGACCATACGGTTGGACGGATGCTGGATTTATTCGAGGTCGACGTCGGCACCGTTCGCCGCTGGGGTGAAGATCAGGATCTGCGATCCCGTCCGCTCAAAGATTGACGGTCGATTGACGGCTGTATTGTCGTCGGTGCGTTTCTGGAGTTGATGATGGATCGTTTCAACCTCGGCACACATTCCAGAGCGATCTCGACAAACTCTCCCGCGGCTCAACGCTGGTTCAACATGGGTTTGAACTGGTGCTTCGCTTTTAATAAGGGCGAAGGCGTCAAGTGCTTTCGAAAGGCACTTGAATTCGATCCGGAATGCGTCATGGCGCATTGGGGCATCGCTTACGGAAGCGGACCCTTCTACAATATGACGTGGCGCGACCATAGCGAGCCAGAGGCCAATGCCGCAACGAAGGTGGCATGCGAGCATATCGAGAGGGCGCACGCCTCAGCGCACCACGCGACAGAGCTCGAAAACCGGCTGGTGGAGACACTCGTCTGCCGCGTTCAGAAACCGCATGCCGTTCGGCCGGAAGATTACGATCGTTGGGACGACGACTACGCCGCGGCCTTGCGCGAGGTCTATCATCAACATCGCGACGATCCCGACGTGGCGGCGCTTTTTGCCGAAGCTCTGATCATGCGGACGCCGAGGCGCCTGTGGGATGTCAAGACGGGATTGCCGGCGAAAAACTCAGACGTGATCGAAGCTCTTGAAGTTTGCGAGCGCGCGATCGCCTTGGCAGATCAAAACGGGTTGAAGAAGCATCCCGCGCTTGTGCATTTGCATATTCACATTCTTGAGATGTCAAATGAGCCGGAGAGAGCCCAGGCTTCCGCGGCCGCTCTCGCGACGATGTGCCCCGATGCTGGGCATATGAACCACATGCCGGGACATGTCCATGTTCTGTGCGGCGAGTACCAGAAAGCGAAGGCCGCCAGCGAAAAGGCGATCGCGGCGAATGACATTTATCTCGCCTATGCGGGATCGCTTACCCCGTACACGACCGCCTGCGCGCACGATCTGCTTTTGATGATGCATGCCTGCATGCTGATGGGCCGATACGGCGATTCGATCGGAGCCGCGGATAAGCTGCGCCACATGCTGACGAAGGAAGTTCTAAGTGTGAAAGGACGTCCGAAATTCTCTACCAGCCTTGAAGGCTACTATTCGATGAGCGTGCATGTGATGGTGCGTTTCGGTCGTTGGCAGGAAATCATCGATGCCCCGCTTCCGGACGACCCTGATCTCTATCCGGTTTCGACTGCGATGCATCATTATGCGAAAGGCGTTGCCTACGCGTCACTCAAGCAGTTCGAGGATGCCGATCGGGAACGCGTGCTGTTTCGTGACAGCCTGACGCGCATTTCACCGCAGCGTAAAGTCTTTAATAATACGGCCCACAGCATCCTGGCAGTGGGCGAGAAGATGCTGGACGGTGAGCTCGACTACCATAAGGGCAATCATGAAGCGGCCTATGCTCATCTGAGGGAGGCTGTACGGCGAGACGACAACCTGGAGTACATCGAGCCTTGGGCCTGGATGCATCCGCCGAGACATGCGCTCGCGGCGCTGCTTGCCGAGCAGGGCCATTACAACGAGGCGGAAGAAGTCTGTCGCGACGATCTCGGCCTAAGCGGTCGAGTTCAGCGTTGCGCGCAGCACCCGGACAATGTCTGGGCGCTCCATGGACTGGTGGAATGTCTGCGGCAACGGGGCGAGGGTACAGAATTGCAGGTGGTGCAAACCAAGCTTGCGTCCGCGATGGCGCTTGCCGATGTACCAATCAAGTCTTCTTGCATGTGCCGGTTGACGGTCCCAATCGAAAAACCCGACAGCTGTTGCGCGAGCGCTTGCCCTTGAACCCGACATTGGGTTCTCGGTTAAGCTCGACGTCGGTGTCCCTGAGGAAACCAGCGCGACTGCGATTAACGCATTTTGACCGTTCGCAATGAACGCAAGCAAAGGTGCCTCCGAACTGTGGCCGGGATTTGCCGAGCCATCTGCAGCAGTCCAGGTTTCCGAGAGCATGTCGTGTGCGCTAAGTGTGCACTCACAAGCAAAAACGGCTAAAGGACATGATCTTACGCCAATAAAATCGTAGAGGGTTTGCGGCTATAATCCGTCGGCAAAGCTCCTCCGTGACAATGAAAAATATAAGTAAATGAATGACTTAGACCATCGATTTTCCGTCGCCCCGATGATGGACTGGACCGACCGGCATTGCCGCGTCTTCCATCGACACCTGACGCGGCGTGCGCGGCTTTATACGGAGATGCTGACCACCGGCGCGATCA
>JBEPUM010000004.1:0-43185 GCA_041691515.1 Pseudomonadota bacterium
TCGACGAGTTGGAGCGCACCAACAAATCCACCGCGCTCGTCACGCTCTGCATCGGTGGCGGCATGGGCACCGCCACGATCATCGAGCGGGTTTGAATTTTACACCCTCCCCCTTGTGGGGAGGGTCGACCGCGAAACGGTCGGGGTGGGGGTGAAATGAATTGACCCCCGCCCCCTTCCCACAAGGGGAGGGGAGCAGAGACAATCGCCGCGCCGGATGGCTGTCGGCATTTCGGGAGCGCCAAAGATGACCTTCAAGAATTTCAAGATCGAGACCGACGCGGACGGCATCGCGCTGGTGACATGGGACATCCCCGGCCGCTCGATGAACGTGCTGGATACCCAGACCATCGAAGAACTCGGTGCGATCGTCGATCAGACGAGCGCCGATGCAGCCGTCAAGGGCGTCGTCATCACGTCCGGCAAGGAGGCATTTTCGGCCGGCGCTGATCTCTCGATGCTTGAGGGCATGAACAAGCTGTTCGCCGAGACCGTGAAGACGAAAGGCAACGAAGCCGCGCAGCAGATGCTGTTCGATGAAAGCCGCAAGCTCTCGCAGACGCTGCGCAGAATCGAAACCTCAGGCAAGCCGTGGGTTGCCGCCATCAACGGTCTCGCGCTGGGCGGCGCGTTCGAACTGACGCTGGCCTGCCATTATCGTGTCGCGTCCGACAATCCGAAGACCCGTCTCGGTCTGCCCGAGGTGAAGGTCGGCCTGTTCCCGGGCGGCGGCGGCACCCAGCGCCTGCCGCGCATGATGCCGGCGGCGGATGCGCTGCAACTGCTGCTCAAGGGCGACCAGATCAAGCTCGACAAGGCCAAGGCCGCCAATATCGTCGGAGCGATCGTCCCAGTCGCCGATCTCGTCAAGACCGCGAAGGACTGGATCAAGGCCGGCGGCAAGCCGGTGCAGCCGTGGGATGTCAAGGGATTCAAGTTGCCGGGCGGCGCGGTCTACTCCGCCGCCGGCATGAACGTCTTTCCGCCCGCGAACGCGATCTATCGCAGCCAGACCTACGACAATTATCCGGCCGCGCGCGCCATCATGAGCTGCGTCTATGAAGGGCTTCTCGTCAATATCGACAACGGCCTGCGCATCGAATCGCGCTACTTCGCGCACATCCTGCAAACCAAGGAAGCGGCGGCGATGATCCGCAGCCTGTTCCTGTCGATGCAGGAATTGAACAAGGGCGCACGGCGTCCGCAGAACGTGCCGCCGACGAAAGTGAAGAAGCTCGCGATCATCGGCGCCGGCTTCATGGGCGCCAGCGTCGGTTACGTGTCGGCGCGCGCCGGCATCGACGTCGTGCTGATCGACCGCGATCAGGCCAGCGCCGACAAGGGCAAAGGCCATGCGCAATCCGTCATCGACGACCTGATCAAGAAGGGCCGTGCCAAGGAGACCGATCGCGACGCCATCATGGCGCGGATCACCGCAACGCCGGACTACAATGCTATCAGCGACTGCGATCTCGTGATCGAAGCGGTGTTCGAGGACCGCAAGGTCAAGGCCGAAACCTATGCCAAGGCGCAGCCGTTGTTGAAGAAGGATGCGATCTTCGCTTCCAACACCTCGACCCTGCCGATCAATTCGCTGGCGGAAGAGTTTAAGGACCAGAGCAAATTCATCGGCATCCACTTCTTCTCGCCGGTCGAGAAGATGATGCTGGTCGAGATCATCGTCGGCAAGAACACCGGCGATGTGGCGCTCGCGACCGCGCTCGATTACGTCCACCAGATCAGCAAGACGCCGATCGTCGTCAACGACTCCCGCGGCTTCTTCGCCAACCGCTGTGTGCTGCGGTTCACCGCCGAAGGACTCGAGATGCTGATGGAGGGCGTGCCGCCGGCGATGATCGAGAACACCGCGAGGATGGCCGGTATGCCGGTCGGGCCGCTGTCGTTGTCGGACGAAGTGGCGCTCGATCTCGTGCTCAAGATCATGAAGGCGACCGAAGCCGATCTCGGCGCTAACGCTATCGATCAGGCGCAGAAGAAGCTGCTGGTCGAGATGGTTGAGAAGCAGGGCCGTTTCGGCCGCAAGAACGGCAAGGGTTTTTACGATTACCCGCCGAAGGGGCAGGGTTCGAAGACGCTATGGCCCGGGCTTGATGCGCTGCGGCCGAAACAGGTCGATCCCGACACGCTCGATGTCGAGGAACTGAAGCAGCGTTTCCTTGTGGCGCAGGCGGTCGAAGCCGCGCGCACGGTGGAGGATCACGTCATCACCGATCCGCGCGAGGCCGATGTCGGCTCGATCCTCGGTTTCGGCTTCGCGCCGTTCACCGGCGGTACGCTGTCCTACATCGACTTCATGGGGACGAAGAACTTCGTCGATCTCTGCCACAAGCTGGAGGCGAAATACGGCTCGCGCTTCACGCCGCCGAAGCTGCTGGTGGATATGGCTGCGAAGGGCGAGACGTTTTACGGCCGCTTCCCGCCGAAGAAGCTCGCGGCCTAATCTTCTCCTTCTCCCCGCTGGCGGGGAGAAGGTCGGGATGAGGGGCTGTGGTCTGCGAGAATTGCCCCTCACCCGGAGACTCGCTGCGCGCGTCTCCGACCTCTCCCCGCAAGTGCGGGGCGAGGTGAAGATCGCTCACGCTGCCTTGAGCAGGCCTTCCTTGGTCAGCGCTTCCTGCACCTTCGGCCGAGCCTCGACCCGCGCCTTGAACGCCATCAGGTTTTTCAGGCCCGACAGGTCGAAGCCGGTGCGGTCGGCCCATTTCAGCATCACGAACAGATAGCCGTCGGCCACCGTGAACTGCTTGCCCATCAGATAATCGTGACCGGCGAGTTGGCCGTCGAGATACCTGAACTTGCCCATCAGGCGATCCTTGAAGAAACCCTTGGTCTCGTCAGTGAGTGCGGGCTGAAACAGCGGGCTGAAGTTCTTGTGCAATTCGCCGGTAATGAAGTTGAGCCATTCCTGCAGCTTGTAGCGCTCGGCGCTGTCGCGCGCGGGAGCAAGATTCTTGCCGGCGGCCTTGTCTGCAATCATTTGGACGATCACCGGGCCCTCGGTCAGCAACTCGCCGTTGTCGAGGCCGAGCGCGGGTACCTGACCCTTGGGATTGACCTTGAGATAGTCGTCACCGTTCTCGAGCTTCTTGGCTTTCAGGTCCACCCTGACCAGATCGTAGGGCAGCCCGGCTTCCAGCAGCGCGATATGGGGCGACAGCGAGCATGCGCCTGGCGAATAGTAGAGTTTCATGGCGATTTTCCTCCGGTGAGATGATTGGCAGCGTCGGATCGGATGATTAAATGCAGCTGCATGGAATAGTCAAGATTGATGCAGCTGCATTTAGTGGGGTAAGCTGCGAACGGGACATATGGACTCCGCGATGAAACGCAAACCGTCGACCGAGGCGACCGCCGCCTGGATCCGCTTGATGCGGGTGCAGAGCCGCGTGCTCGATGCGGTAGAGCATGAGTTGAAGAAGGCCGGCTTTCCGCCGCTGGCCTGGTACGACGCGCTGCTCGAGCTATCGCGGGCGCCGTCCGGTGAACTGCGGCCGGTCGAACTCGAAAAGCAGATGCTGCTGCCGCAATATTCGACCTCGCGTCTGATTGACCGCCTGGTCGATGAGGGGCTGGCGGCGCGGCGCGAGTGCAAGGCCGACAAGCGCGGCCAATTTGTCGAAATCACCGACGCCGGTCGCGAGTTGCAGAAGAAGATGTGGCAGGCGTATTCGGCTGCGATCGAAAAACACGTCGGCTGCAAATTGTCCGACGCCGATGCCGTCAAGCTGTGCAGCCTGCTTGACCGGCTCGGTTGCTCCTGCAATGAGGCGCAGCCGATTGCTGTCAGAGATGTTGCGTCTGCGCGATGATATCTCATTCACCTTTCGTGATTGCGGGCGGCAATTCTGCCCGCACTCCTTCCCGACACCGCGTGCGTTCGATCGAAACGCCAGATATCCGGATTTTCCATGGCGCGTGACCAGATCGATATGACGCCGCTGCAATCGCGCGACGAACTCGTCGCGTGGCTCGAAGCGGGCGTTAAGCCGGCGTCCGAATTCCGCATCGGCACCGAACACGAAAAGACGCCGTTCACGCTCGAGGGCCACAATCCCGTGCCGTATGAAGGCGCGCGAGGCATTCAGGCGCTGCTCGAGGGCATGAAGCTCCTGCTCGGCTGGGAGCCGATCATGGAGCGCGGCAATATCATCGGACTTTATGATGTCACCGGCGGCGGCGCGATCTCGCTGGAGCCGGGCGGGCAGTTCGAGCTGTCGGGGGCACCGGTCGAGACCGTGCATCAGACGCAATCCGAACTGATGGCGCATCTGGCGCAGGTCAAGGAGATCGCCGCACCGCTCGGCATCGGATTCCTCGGGCTCGGCATGACGCCGTCGTGGACGCGGGCGCAGATTCCGGTGATGCCCAAGGGCCGCTACAACATCATGACCAACTATATGCCAAAGGTCGGTCAGTACGGCCTCGACATGATGTACCGGACTTGCACGGTGCAGACCAACCTCGACTTCTCCTCTGAAGCCGACATGGTCAAGAAACTCCGCGTGTCCGTCGCGTTGCAGCCGATCGCGACAGCATTGTTCGCAAACTCGCCGTTCACTGAGGGTAAGCCGAACGGCTTCCTGTCATTCCGCTCCGAGATCTGGCGCGATACCGACAATGCGCGCTCCGGTATGATCCCGTGGGCGTTCGAGGACGGCATGGGATTCGAGCGCTGGGTCGACTACGCGCTCGACGTGCCCATGTATTTCGTCAAGCGCGGCGACGAATATATAGACGTGTCCGGCTCGTCGTTCCGCGATTTCTTCGACGGCAAGAACAGCAGGATGCCGGGCGAGCGGCCGACGTTGTCGGACTGGGCCAACCATCTGTCGACCATTTTCCCCGAAGTCCGGCTGAAGCGTTATCTGGAAATGCGAGGTGCCGATGGCGTGCCGTGGGGACGGCTGCCTGCGCTCCCTGCATTCTGGGTCGGACTGCTCTACGACGACACCAGTCTCGACGCGGCCTGGGATATCGCGAAGCACTGGACTGCGCAGGAACGTCAGGCGTTGCGTGATGACGTGCCGCGCATGGGCTTCAAGAGCCGGATCAAGGATCGCTACCTGTTCGAAATCGCCAAGGAATGTCTGGTGCTGGCCCACGCCGGCCTGCGCCGGCGTGCTCACGTCGATCATCTCGGCCGCGACGAGTCGCGGCATCTGGAGCCGCTCGACCGCATCCTGGACTCAGGCCACTCTCCGGCTGCAGAGATGCTGGAGAAATTCAATGGCGCGTGGCGCGGGTCGGTAGAGCCCGCCTATAGTGAATACGCCTTCTAAATCAACGGGTTTTGATCGGGAACGGGTTCACGTCTGTGCCGTTCATCCACCGTACATCAAGATGGCGATTTAATGAGTGCTCCCGTTCGCATCTCCCCCTTTTCAGGGGCGTCTGTGTGCGGCGTGCGTTGAAGGTCTTTGGTTTGAAAGTCTGCCTGATCCTGCTGGCTGTGCTGCTGTCGATGGCCGTTCCGGCCGCGGGGCCGGCGCGTGCCCAGACAAATTTTGACCGGCCCGGCGCCGATTATCTGCGAACGCCGCTGCGGTCGGGCGATCCTGCCGACTGCGCGCTGGCGTGCGAGCGTGATCGCCGCTGTCGCGCCTGGAGCTTCAACTATCCCAACGATCGATCTGAGACTGCGGTTTGCTGGCTCAAGAACGCGGTGCCGCCTCGGGTCGAGAATCTGTGTTGCGTGTCCGGGGTGCGCGGCGCAGGCGTGATTGAGCGGCGTATAGGTCCGGTCGAAACCTCGACCGATCGCCCAGGCGGCGACTATCGCAGTTTCGAGATCAAGAAGGACGACAAGGCCGAGGCCGATGATGCCTGCCGTCATGCTTGCGAAGCCGACAACAAATGCCGCGCATGGACCTTTTCACGGCCCGGCTATGCGGGGCGCGCCGCACGATGTTTCCTGAAGAAGGAAATCAAGCCGCCGCGCCGCAAGCCGGGTTTTACGTCCGGGGTAGTGAGGTAGGGACTCACCGGCTTCACGCGCTGTCCGCCGGTAGAATCGTGAGTTCTGGCCACAGCGCTTTCCACCGCTTCGCTTTTGTTGCGTAGTTGGCGGCGGAAAAGTTCGGCCCCGGATTGGGCCGCACGACCATGTCCGCGATGTCGCGGAAACCTCGCGGCGCATAAACAATGTCACCCTCGTCCGTGCGCTGAAGTCCCACCTGCGTGTTCTGCGTCAGGAAGCGGTCGATGCCCTCAGCCGAGCATCGCAGGGGCGGATAGGGCAGGCCGTGTTTGTCCGGATACCAGAGATGGACGCGGGCCTGATTGCGCACCTCGATGGTCACATCAAGCCGCCTCAGCCTGTCCTGCAAATCGCGAATGACCGCGTCCTCAGCCTGCCATGAGGTGTCGGGATTGAAATAGAAAACATCGTAGTCGCTGATGCCGTAATCGACCGCGCGGCTGGTCAGCACATTCCAGACGGTCTGGACCAGGCAGCCGGACACGAGCCACGCATCCGGCAGCGCCAATCGTGCCAACTCTGCCGCGATCGCGGCGTTGGCCGGATTCCTAAGCACCGCAGCGGTGAAATCGTCGCTTGTCATACCGCGCCTTGATCGAATTGCGTGCCGCGCGCAATGCGCGTTACTCGGCAAGAATATAGGGACACCGATGCCCGAGGAATTGCTCGAACCTCGCGGGCGTAGTGGCAGCGGGTCTCCGGTCGGCGACCGCACGGACTTAACGATCACAGTTTGGTGTTCTAGCCCGGATCCGTAACCAATCGGCGCGCTGTTGCGTACCTTTGGTGCGCGGTCGTGGACGCGATGCGCCGCGCGCCGTTGGCATACATCGAGCAATTGGCCACACATCGAGCAATGGAGTCCAAACATGATCCTTAGCCGCAGAGCGATCGGCGGAGCCGTGCTGGCCGCGAGCCTCGGCCTCCTTTCCGTGGGGACCGCCGCACTAGCCAATACCGCGACGCCGTTTTCGGACGCCGCGTTCAAGGCGGCGCAAGCGTCGGGAAGTCCTATCCTGGTTGAGATTCATGCCGACTGGTGTCCGACCTGCAAGGCGCAGCAGCCGATTCTCGACAAGCTGACGTCGGACGCGAAGTTCAAGGATCTTAAAGTGTTCCGTGTCGATTTCGATTCGCAGAAAGCTGTCGTCCGACCGTTCGGCGCGCAGATGCAGTCGACTTTGATCGTCTACAAAGGCGCGACTGAAAAGGGCCGTTCGGTCGGCGACACCAAGCAGGCTTCCATCGCGACGCTTCTCGACAAAAGCCTCTAGGGTCTCGTGACTGC
Organism: Pseudomonadota bacterium; assembly: GCA_041691515.1. Taxonomy (GTDB): domain Bacteria; phylum Pseudomonadota; class Alphaproteobacteria; order Rhizobiales; family Xanthobacteraceae; genus Nitrobacter. The sequence continues at coordinate 7,286 of JBEPUM010000004.1, forward strand.
GATCGCGCTGGCCTTCGCTGCCGGCCTCCTCTCGATTCTGTCACCTTGCGTGTTGCCGCTGGTGCCGATTGTTCTTGGCGCAGCGGTGAGCAAGAACCGATATGGTCCGTTCGCGCTGGCCGGTGGCCTCGCGATTTCCTTCACGGTGCTCGGCCTCTTCATTGCGCTGATCGGTTTCGGGATTGGCCTCGATGCCGGCGTGTTCCGCATCGCCGCAGCCGTCATCATGATCGCCTTTGGCATCGTTCTGCTCGTCCCCGCATGGCAGACGCGGCTGGCTGCGGCCGGTGGCCCGCTTTCGGGTTGGGCCGACCGCCACTTTGGCGGTGCGGCGTCGTCTGGTCTCGGCGGTCAATTCGCGGTTGGTCTTCTGCTTGGCGCTGTCTGGTCGCCATGTGTCGGGCCAACACTTGGGGCTGCTTCAATTCTGGCTTCGCAGGGCAAGGATTTGTGGCGCGTCGCGTTGACGATGGCCGTTTTCGGCATCGGCGCGGCGCTGCCGCTGATCGTGCTCGGGCTGCTGTCGCGTGCAACGATGATGCGGATGCGCGATAGCCTGCTGTCGGCGGGCAAGCTGGGCAAGGTTTTGCTTGGTGTGGCGTTCATCCTGATCGGCGTCGCGATTGTCAGTGGTGTCGACAAAAGAATCGAGACAGTGCTGGTGGCGGCGTCGCCGGCCTGGCTTACCGAACTCACAACATCATTTTAGCCGGCGTCGAATATCCTTAGCGCGGCTTTCGACGCCAATGCGTGCCATTGGCGCAGCAGCAGCGGTTCGACGACGGGGCGCGTCGCTTTCGACAAGCGGATCAGCACCATCGGATAGTCGCGGTAGTGGTCTGTGAAGTAAAATATCCTCGGCCGGCGTTCGATCAGCATCGCGCGTTCGTCCTGCGGGACGCCTGGCATGACGAGACTGTCGCCGTCCTCCTTCAGGCGCACCAATAGCTTCTTGCGTACCTTGAGCGCAGGCGTGCCATAGGAGGTGCCGTCTTCGACGTCGGGCCAGCGTAGTGCGATGGCTCTGACATCGTCGAAGGTCATGGCGCGAAGACCATGGTGCGACGCCTAATGCACCGCCGTGAAGAATCGTGCGAGGCGGAAACCCGAGGGCCAGGTCCAGACCGGCTGGCTGCGGATGCCCATATCCCAGGAGCCGACGATGGCATCGACGCGGCCGACCAGATTGTCGGTCGAGAGCAGACCGACGCCGCCGTGATTGAGAGGAACGCGGCTGTCCGCGGAGTTATCGCGATTGTCGCCCATCACGAACAAATGGCCTTGCGGCACCGTTACTTCCGGCGTGTTGTCGAGGCGGCCGTTGTCGTGAATCTTGAAAATGGTGTGCGAGACGCCGCCCGGCAGCGTTTCCACGTAACGTTGGGCTGGTTCGCTGGAGCCGTTGTCGTCCTCGGCCTCGCCGAGGCCATCTGCTTTGAGCGTCGCCGCTTGTCCGTTGATCCAGACCTGGCCGTCGCGCATCTGAATGCGATCGCCGGGCAGGCCGATGACGCGCTTCACCCAGACCTGCGAGCGGTCGCCGGGCCAGCGGAAGACAACGACGTCGCCGCGCTTCGGCAATTCGCCGAAGATTCGCGATGTCTCAGGAAACGACACATGAATTGGCAGCGATGCCGTGCTGTAGCCGTAGGGGAATTTCGAGGCCACCAGCGCGTCGCCGATCAGCAGGGTCGGCTCCATCGAGGCCGATGGGACATAAAATGGCTCGGCGAGGGCGCCCTTGGCGAGCAGCACCACCAGCACGATCGCCGCGATCTGGACGATCTGTCCGCCCCAGTGGCGGGCCACCGAACGCGGTGTTGATGTCTCGACACTCATCCGCCTGTTCCTCCAACCGTGATCCGTTCCATCCGCAGCGTCGGCTGGCCGACGCCGACCGGTACGCCCTGACCGTTCTTGCCGCAGGTGCCGATGCCGTCGTCGAGCGCGATGTCGTTGCCGATCATGGTGATGCGATGCAGGTCCGTTGGACCGTTGCCGATCAGCATCGCACCCTTCAGGGGCGCGCCGATCTTGCCGTTCTCAATTTTGTAGGCCTCAGTACACTGGAACACATATTTGCCCGAGGTGATGTCGACCTGGCCGCCGCCGAAATTCGCGGCGAAGATTCCGTTTTTCACCGAGGCGAGAATTTCCCCCGGATCGCGGCTGCCGGCCAGCATGTAGGTGTTGGTCATGCGCGGCATCGGCACATGGGCATAGTCCTGACGGCGGCCGTTGCCGGTGGGCTTCATGCCCATCAGCCGGGCGTTCTGCCGGTCCTGCATGTAGCCGACCAGAATGCCGTCCTCGATCAGCACTGTGCGGTTGGTCGGCGTGCCTTCGTCATCAATTGAAAGTGAACCGCGCCGTGAGGAAATGGTGCCGTCATCGACCACGGTGACGCCTTTGGCCGCGACCTGCTGGCCCATCAGTCCGGCGAAGGCGGAGGTCTTCTTGCGGTTGAAATCGCCTTCGAGCCCATGGCCGACCGCTTCATGCAGCATCACGCCGGGCCAGCCGGGTCCAAGCACGACGTCCATTTCGCCGGCGGGGGCGGGGATCGATTCGAGATTGACCATGGCTTCGCGGATCGCGCCGTCGGCCGCATCACGCCAGGCCTTGGTCTCGATGAAGCGCGCATAGCTCTCGCGGCCGCCATAACCTTTGCTGCCGGTCTCCTGCCGATCGCCCTGTCCGGCGACGACCGAGATGTTCACGCGCACCAGCGGGCGGATATCGCGATAGCTTTCGCCGTCCGGCCGCATGATTTCGACGACCTGCCAGGTCGCGCCGAGGCTGACGGATACCTGACGCACCCGCGGATCCTTGTCGCGGACATAGGCGTCGATTTCAGCGAGCAATTTGACCTTGGTCTCGAAGCCGAGGCCATCCAGCGGATTGTCGTCGCCGTACAGCCGCACGTTGGTGTGGCCTGGCGCCGCGGCGAAGGTCCCTTGATACCCGCCACGAACAGCGCCGACGGCATCGGCCGCGCGAATCAGCGCCGGCAGCGACACGTCGGACGAATGCGCGTAGCCGACCGCATCGTCCTTGACTGCGCGCAGTCCAAAGCCTTGCGAGGTGTCGTAGGTCGCCTGCTTCAACCGGCCATTGTCGAACATCAGCGCTTCGGTCTGGCTGTATTCCAGAAACAATTCGCCATCATCCGCGCCGGACAGGCCTCGCGCCACTTCGTTGCGGACGGAATCGCGGTCGAGACTGGCACGGTCGAGCAGGGAGGTGGTGGCGGGACTGGTCATGCGGACTCCGAATTCAACGCGGATATACGGCCGTTCCGTGTCTTTCGGAGCGGTAAGTGCTCAAGATAGGCATGATCGCCGCGAAAGGGAGGGCCTTTCAAAAGCTTCATCTGGCGCACTCGCGCCAAACCGGCTTGCTACGGCAGCTTGTCGTAACCTTCGCCGAGCCCGTTCAGGCTGAGCGGGAAGCCGATGCCTTCCTCAGGCGTTTCGAAGATAATGAAGGTCGCCGTCTTGGCGGTGCGCAATTGCCCCAGCAACTTGTCGTCCAGCACGACCTCGGCCACGCAGCCATTGGGCAGGCAGCGGACGAACCCGGCCCGGCCGACATCGACATTGTCGAGTTTCAGGCCGAGTCCCGAGGGTAGCAGCACGCCGAGTGGCGCCACCACCCGCATCAGCTTGCTCTTCTGGTCGGCGGTCTTGAGCACGATCACGGTAAGGCCGGCGTTGGAGCGGTCCTCCGCCACCACGCTCTGGATCAGTGCGCATTGTTCGGCCTTGGCACCGGGCGGGGTGTCGCAACGGATCTGCCAGTCGCCGTGAACCGATTTGACAGCACCCTGGGCGCTGGCGGCGCCGGCAAAGCCCAGAACCAGAAGGGCGGCGAGCCAGCCCGTCCGCGTGCGGGCCATCAGACGCCTCGCAATTGCGGTTTTGTGGCCTCTCGGGGGTCTGGTGTGCTGTTTCGAAGGCCCCATCCGGGTCGATTCCTTGCTCTCGCGTCTATACCGTCGGCCACGCCGGCCTAGGCACTGGCCTTGATAGGCAATGACGGCGCCTTGAAGGCGGTCTCGGTGCCCCGACAGGCCAAACCATCAGCCGAATCAGGTTCCTGTGAAGCAGCCCGCCTGTGCCTACATCGGACAATCCACCTGTCAAGCGCCGTCCGGGGGCCAAGGCGGCGTTTACGCCTGATTTGTCAGCAAAATGCGATGCGGAAGCGGTCGCTGTGAAAGCATTGCTCCACTCCTTACTACTGCATTGCGAGGGGCGGCGAATTATGATTTGAGAAGCTGGATTTCGACGCGTTCTAGCAAGCTGGCCCGAGTTCATCCGGAGGCCGTCTGCGGGGCGTCACGTCGACCGGCATCTTTCGCCAACCGGCGAGAATGCTTTGGAGTTTTCATCACAAGGAGCGCGAGCGGCATGAAGATGTCGAAGGGCCAGATAGGCCGCCGGTTGCTGGGATTGGCGATTTTTGGAACGGCACTGGTGGCGGGTGGGGCCGCATTCGCCGAAGTGGGGCAGCCGGCACCTTGGGAACACGCGCTGCAGCCATCGGCTTCGCCGGTGATGGACAACATCGCCTGGTTCTATAATTTTCTCACCTACATCATCGTCGCCATCACGTTGTTCGTTGTTGCGCTGCTCGTGATCGTGATGGTGAAATTCAACGCCAAGGCCAATCCGGTCCCGTCCAAGACAACGCATAACACCCTGATCGAGGTGGCGTGGACCATCATCCCCGTCATGATTTTGGTCGGCATCGCGGTGCCGTCGTTCCGCCTGCTGTTCGAAGAACTTGACGTTCCCAAGGCCGACATCACCGTCAAGGCGACCGGCAAGCAGTGGTACTGGAGCTACGCCTATCCCGACAACGGCAAGTTCGAGTTCGATTCGCTGCTGGCGGCGGACAAGCAGCCGCGTATGCTCGGGGTCGACAATGAACTGGTTGTGCCGGTCAACAAGGTCGTCCGGGTGCAGGTCACCGGGGCCGATGTTATCCACTCGTTCGCCGTCCCGGCCTTCGGCATCAAGATCGACGCCATTCCTGGCCGCCTCAACGAGACCTGGTTCAAGGCCACCAAGACCGGCATGTTCTACGGCCAGTGCTCGGAACTGTGCGGCAAGGACCACGCCTTCATGCCGATCGCGGTGCGGGTCGTGAGCGATCAGGATTTCGCGGCCTGGGTTGAGGCTGCGAAGAAGAAGTTTGCTTCGAACCCGGAGAACTCGGTGGCGTCTGCTGCCGACGCGTTGCGCTAGGCTCAGGTTCGGAATTATCGAGAGCGAAGGGACCGCAAGGTTCAAGACTGCCAAGGGACTGCAAGACAGGATTTGAAAATGGCAACGACCGCTGCATCTGCTCATACCGATCACGCCCACGACGATCATGCGCACCATCCGACCGGATGGCGCCGGTACGTCTATTCGACGAATCACAAGGACATCGGCACGATGTACCTGGTGTTCGCGATCGTCGCCGGTATCGTCGGCGGTCTGATGTCGATCGCGATCCGCGCGGAGCTGATGTTTCCCGGCGTGCAGATTTTCCACCAGACCCACGAATACAATGTGTTCGTGACGTCGCACGGGCTGATCATGATCTTCTTCATGGTGATGCCGGCGATGATCGGCGGATTCGGCAACTGGATGGTGCCATTGATGATCGGCGCGCCGGACATGGCGTTCCCGCGCATGAACAACATCTCGTTCTGGCTGCTGCCTGCGGCGCTCACGCTGCTGATCATCTCGTCCTTCGTCGAAGGCGAGCCTGGTTCCATGGGCGCCGGCACGGGCTGGACCATGTATGCGCCGCTGTCGACCACAGGTCATCCCGGACCCGCGGTTGATTTCGCGATTCTGGCGCTGCATCTGGCCGGCGCGTCGTCGATTCTCGGCGCCATCAACTTCATCACCACGATCTTCAACATGCGTGCACCCGGCATGACGCTGCACAAGATGCCGCTGTTCGTCTGGTCGATCCTTGTGACCGTGTTCTTGCTGTTGCTGGCACTGCCGGTGCTCGCGGGCGCGATCACGATGCTGCTGACCGATCGTAACTTCGGCACCACCTTCTTCTCCGCCGAGGGCGGCGGCGATCCCGTGCTGTTCCAGCATCTGTTCTGGTTCTTCGGCCACCCCGAGGTCTACATCCTGATCCTTCCGGGCTTCGGCATGATCAGCCAGATCGTTTCGACCTTCTCGAAGAAGCCGGTGTTCGGTTATCTCGGCATGGCGTACGCGATGGTCGCCATCGGCGGCATCGGCTTCGTGGTCTGGGCGCATCATATGTATACGGTCGGCATGTCCTCGGCGACGCAGGCCTATTTCGTCGCGGCAACGATGGTGATCGCGGTCCCGACCGGCGTGAAGATCTTCTCGTGGATCGCCACGATGTGGGGCGGCTCGATCGAGTTCAAGACCCCGATGCTGTGGGCGATCGGCTTCATCTTCCTGTTCACGGTCGGCGGCGTCACCGGTGTCGTGCTCGCCAATGCCGGCGTCGATCGCGTGCTTCAGGAAACCTACTACGTCATCGCCCACTTCCATTACGTGATGGGCGTCGCGGCTGTGTTCGCGATTTTCGCCGGCTGGTATTACTGGTTCCCGAAAATGACCGGCTACATGTACAGCGAGGCGATCGGCAAGCTGCACTTCTGGGTGATGTTCATCGGTGTCAACATCCTGTTCTTCCCGCAGCATTTCCTCGGGCTGTCGGGCATGATGCGGCGCTCTGTCGACTATCCCGATGCGTTCGCGGGCTGGAATTTAATATCGTCGCTCGGCTCCTACCTCTCTGCGTTCGGCGTGCTGGTCTTCATCTACGGCATGATCGACGCCTTCGTGAGGAAGGTGCCCGCCGCTGATAATCCGTGGGGTGTTGGTGCGACGACGCTGGAATGGACGTTGTCCTCGCCGCCGCCGTTCCATCAGTTCGAAACGCTGCCGCGCGTGCAGTAACAACAAACGCCGTCATGCCCGGCCTTGTGCCGGGCATCCACGTCTTTCAGGCGTTGAGGCGAACAAGACGTGGATAGCCGGGACAAGCCCGGCCATGACGCCGATACAGACGAGAGTAAGAGACCATTGTCGATCGTTGAAAACCATATCGACCTGCCGCTGCCCCGCATTTCCGAGGCGGGCGTCGCCGACTACTTCGCGCTGTTGAAGCCGCGGGTAATGTCGCTGGTGGTGTTCACGGCCATGGTCGGACTGTTCCTGGCGCCCGGTCACCTTCATCCGATACTGGCGATTACCTCGATCCTCTGCATCGCCGTTGGCGGCGGGGCTTCGGGCGCTCTCAACATGGCGCTGGAGGGCGACATCGACGCGCTGATGACGCGCACCGCCAACCGGCCGATCCCGCGCGGCCGCGTGCTGCCGGGCGAGGCCATGGCCTTCGGCCTGACGCTCGCCTTCTTCTCGGTGATGACGCTCGGCATCCTCGTCAATTGGGTTGCCGGCGCGCTGTTGGCGTTCACGATCTTCTTTTATGTCGTGATTTACACGATGTGGTTGAAGCGCTGGACCGCCCAGAACATCGTGATCGGCGGCGCCGCCGGTGCACTGCCGCCGGTAGTGGCGTGGGCGGCGGCGACGGGTTCGCTGTCGGTCGAGCCGATCCTGCTGTTTCTGATCATCTTCTTCTGGACGCCGCCGCATTTCTGGGCGCTGGCGTTATTCCGCAACGAGGACTACACGCGCGCCGGCGTGCCGATGCTGCCGGTGGTGGCCGGTCCGGATGCGACGCGACTCCAAATCCTGCTCTATACGATCGTGCTCGTCGCCATCGCCGTGGCGCCATGGCCGATGGGTTATTTCGATGCCGTCTACGGCGTCGCGTCATTGATTCTCGGCGCGGGAATGCTGTGGCTCTCGATCGATATTTACCGTCACCGCACCGGCAGCGCTGCGCTGCGCGCGACCCGGCGCATGTTCGCCTTTTCGATCCTGTATCTGTTCGCGCTGTTCGCCATTCTGCTGCTCGAGGTGGTCGCGAAGACCCTCGCGCCGCTGGTCTGGTAGAGGGGGTGCATGGAACAATGGACACCAAACCGAAGCCGGACGGGATCGTGCTCACCGAAGCGCAGAAAAAGCGCCAGCGCGAGCGGTCGCTTGCGATCGCCTGGGCGCTTGGAATTCTGGTCGTGTTGTTCTTCGCGGTTACCATGGTCAAGGGGCCGGCCGTTCTCGTCCGGCCGATGTGATTGAAATGACCGATATGCCGCAGTCGCCGCAGGAACCCGTCAGCGCACCGAAGCCCGCACCCCGGATCGGCCGCGACGTGAAGATCGGCGCTGCCTGCGGGCTGCTGGTCGCTTTGATGATCGGGGCGGCCTACGCGGCGGTGCCGTTCTATAACTGGTTTTGCCGGACCACCGGCTTCAACGGCACCACGCAGGTTGCGCGGGTCGCGCCGAAGGGAGCGCCGCTCGCGCGCACGGTGGCTGTGCGCTTCGATTCCAATGTCTCCGGCGGACTGCCGTGGAAATTCGAACCGGAGCAGAACGAGATTCAGGTCCGCATCGGCGAGGTCAACACCGTCTATTACACCGTGACCAATCTGGCAGCGCGGACCACGACAGGGCAGGCGGCCTATAACGTCACACCGCTGACCGTCGGATCGTATTTCACCAAGATCAACTGCTTCTGCTTCACCGAACAGACCATGGCGCCGGGGGAAAAGCGCGAGATGGCCGTGGTGTTCTACGTCGATCAGGCGTTCGCCAAGGACAGCGAGAACGACGGCGTCAATACCATTACCCTGTCCTATACGTTCTATCCGGTGAAGGATCCCGCGCCGAAGCCAGTGGCGGCGGGCGAACCGGACAAGCGCAAGGGATAACATCTGACCTTCGACGGCTGAACCCGATTGATTTTTGAGACGAACATGTGCCGAATACGACCGGCACCGCATACGGAGAGACTTTAATGGCGACGGCGCAAGTCAAGCATCACGATTATCACCTCGTTGATCCCTCACCGTGGCCAATCGTCGGCTCCATCTCGGCCTTCATCATGGCCGTGGGCGCGATCAGCTGGATGCATCACCTCTACAGCGCCGCGCCGATCGTGTTCGGCGTTGGCGTCATCGGCGTACTCTACACCATGGCAAGCTGGTGGGGCGACGTCATTCGCGAAGCCCAGTACAAGGGCGACCACACCCGCGTGGTGCAGATCAGCCACCGCTACGGCATGATCCTGTTCATCGCCTCCGAGGTGATGTTCTTCGTGGCCTGGTTCTGGGCCTTCTTCAATTCCTCGCTGTTCCCCGGCGATCCCGTGCATGCGACGCGCGAGGCGCTGTTCGGCGGCGTGTGGCCGCCCAAGGGCATCGAGACCTTCGATCCCTGGCATCTGCCGCTGCTCAACACCCTGATCCTGCTGACCTCGGGCACCACGGTGACTTGGGCGCATCACGCGCTGCTCGAAAACGATCGTCAGGGCCTGAAGTGGGGTCTGATCTTGACCATCGTGCTCGGCGCTTGCTTCACCTGCGTGCAGGCCTATGAATATCACCACGCCGCGTTCAGCTTCGCCGGCAATATTTATGGCGCGACGTTCTTCATGGCGACCGGATTCCACGGTTTCCACGTGCTGGTCGGCACCATCTTCCTGATCGTCTGTCTGTTGCGCGCCTATGCCGGACACTTCACCCCGACGCAGCACCTCGGCTTCGAATTCGCCGCCTGGTACTGGCATTTCGTCGACGTGGTGTGGCTGTTCCTGTTCATCTGCATCTACGTCTGGGGCCACGGTGCCGAGACCATGGCGCACGCCGCGCATTGATCACCACGCTCTTCTGAATAAAGGGCGGCCTCAGGGCCGCCCTTTTTGTTTTGGGGCGTGTTGCGAGCTAAAGCGGCTTCGGCACCACTGAAGAGTGGTGGTGAGCGATGCGCCACGCGCCGTCCAGTTTCATCAGCACAAAACTGTAACGCGCGGGAATGATCGAGGCATTGCCCTGGACGGTGCGCGTAAATTCATAGTGACCGGCATCGACGATACAGGTGTCCGATATCCGCGTCGCGAGGTGATCGCCGAGCTTCACCGACAGACCTGCGCGTGCGGCCGCAATGAAGTAATCCGTGATGGCTCGCGGCGTGACAGTCATGACCTGCGCCAGTGTTCCCCAGATGGTGGCACCGGGCGCATACAGTGCTGCAATCGCGCCGGTGCCGTCTTCGTTGAAGACCTGCGCCCAACGCTGCACGATGGCGTAAGCTTCTTGGGCGCAGGCACCCTGGACGCATGCATCCTGCATCGTTCAAATCTCCGTCGGGATTTCGTTTGGTAGAGACATCGCCGGATTTCTCTGGAATAACTTGTCTGCCATGAACGATGAGACTGGAAATTACCGATCAACGCCAGTGCTTTCGCAAAGCGTGTTGCGCGGGATCGCCTGCAGGTGTCCGCGCTGCGGCAAGGGAAAACTCTATTCCGGATTCCTGACGCTGCGGCCGTCCTGCGCCACGTGTGGCCTCGACTATGCCTTCATCGATGCCGGCGACGGGCCCGCTGTGTTCATCATCCTGATCGCCGGTTTCATCGTGGTTGCCTGCGCGCTGATCGTCGAGGTGAAGTACCAGCCGCCGTTCTGGGTGCATGCCGCGTTGTGGATCCCGCTGGTCCTCGCCGTCACGCTGTGGCCGTTGCGCGCGATGAAGTCGCTGCTGATCGCCTTGCAGTTCCACCACAAGGCCGCGGAAGGCCGCCTGATTTATCGCGATCCCAAATGACGGCTCTCCCTGTCCGCCGCGGCCTCGGCCTCGGCATCTTCACCCTGGTGATGCTGGCGCTGTTTATCAGCCTCGGCGTCTGGCAGTTGCAGCGCCGCGTCGAGAAGCATGCGCTGATCGCGGCGCTGACGGCGCGGCTCGCTGAGCCACCCGCCGCATTGCCGCCACCGGCGCAATGGGCTTCGCTCACGCCCGCAAAAGATGAATTCCGTCGCGTGACATTTTCGGCGACCTATGAATTGCGGCCCGATGCGATGGTCTACAGTTCAGGCTCCGCGGTGCGTACCGATATCGCCGGAGGAGGTACGTGGGCGTTTTTGCCGGCGCAATTGCCCGACGGCGATACCGTGATCGTCAACGCCGGCTTCGTGCAGAACACCATGCAGGATCGCGCCCTGCAGGATCGCGCCGTGAGCGAACTCAAAACGAGCCAGCCCGTGACCATGATCGGCTATCTGCGCTTTCCTGAAAAAGGTGGGATGCTGACGCCGTCGCCAAGCCAGGACAAGCGCCTGTGGTTTGCCCGCGATGCCGGCGCGATGACGCAGGCGCTTGGCTGGGAGAAGGTCGCGCCGTTTTACATCGATCTCGAGACGCCCGTGCCCGCGAGCGGCGTCCCCAAGCCGGGTCCGCTCGACGTGCATCTGAAAGACGATCACATGCAATACGCCATCACCTGGTTCGGCCTTGCCGCCGCCGTGCTGATTGCGTTCGGCGTGTGGTGGCGCGAGCAGCGGCGGATGTAACCGCATGTCTGGAAACGAGGGTAAAACGGCCTTCCGGCGATTGCTTCGGCGTGCCACATCGGCCTGCAATAGTGAAACCGGAGTTGAGCCATGAGTGCCGGTCCGTCGGCCCGCCCCGCGCTTGTTGTCATCGACGTGCAACGCGCGTTCGACGAGTGGGAAGCCGCGGGCCAACGCCGCAATAATCCGCAAGCTGTTGCGCGCATAGCCGATCTGCTGGCGGCATTCCGAGCGGCGGGCGCGCCGATCTTCCATATCCGCCACCAAGGCACGCGGCCGGGGTCGTCGTTTTTTCCCGACGGCACGGGTTATCCGGTCAAGGAGGAAGCGAGGGAGCGTGACGGCGAGCCCGTCATCGTCAAGCGCGTCAACAGCGCCTTCATCGGCACCGACCTGGAGACTAGGCTGCGCGCGGCCGGCATCGGGACGCTGGTGATCTGTGGCGCTACCACCAACCATTGTGTCGAGACCACGACCCGGATGGCGGGCAATCTGGGTTTTGACGCGCGGCTGGTCCGCGATGCCACCTGGACGTTCAACCGCACCGGTCCCGACGGCGATGTGCATTCGGCCGAGGCCATTCATGCCATGACGCTGGCCAATCTCAACGGTGAGTTCGCCCGCATCGTCACCGCATCCGAGGCGATCGCGGCATTGTGCGGCGCCTGAGGCGTCGCGTCCGCCCCTGAAGCCCCGCATTTAATCGCCATTCCGGTTTCCCCTTCGCGCCAAAACGCTTTATGGTGCGCGTCGATTTTCACGCTGAGGTGAAAATATACTCATTCAATATCAAAGGCTTGGCCGTGTGAGCCGCCTTTGGAGGCCGGCTTGACGCACTATCTTTCGACCCGGGGCGAGGCCCCGAGACTTGGTTTCTGCGATGTGATGCTGACCGGGCTCGCCCGTGACGGCGGTCTCTATGTGCCCGAGGTCTGGCCGCAGTTGTCGCCCGAGACCATCGCGAGCTTTTTCGGCCGTTCCTATTGGGAAGTCGCGGTCGAGGTCATCAAGCCGTTTGTCGCCGGCGATATTTCCGACGCCGATCTCGGCCGCATGGCCAACGAGGCCTATGCCACGTTCCGGCATCCGGCGGTGGTGCCGCTCGACCAGATCGGACCCAATCAATTCGTGCTGGAATTGTTTCACGGTCCGACACTCGCGTTCAAGGACGTCGCGATGCAGCTCTTGTCGCGGCTGATGGATCATGTGCTGGCGCAACGCGGCCAGCGGACCACCATCGTGGTCGCGACGTCGGGCGATACCGGCGGCGCCGCGGTCGATGCGTTTGCCAACCGCGATCGTGTCGACCTTATCGTGCTGTTTCCGAACGGGCGTATCTCCGATGTGCAGCGGCGCATGATGACGACATCAGGCGCGGCGAACGTGCATGCGCTCGCGGTCGATGGCAATTTCGACGACTGCCAGGCGATTGTGAAGGGGCTGTTCAACAACCACCGCTTCCGCGATTCCGTGTCGCTCTCCGGCGTCAACTCGATCAACTGGGCGCGGATCGTGGCGCAGGTGGTTTATTATTTTACCTCGGCGGTCGCGCTCGGGGCGCCGGCGCGCACCGTCGATTTCACCGTGCCGACCGGAAATTTCGGCGACATCTTCGCAGGCTACGTCGCGAAGAAGATGGGGCTGCCGGTGCGATGCCTGCGCATCGCCGCCAACGTCAACGATATCCTGGCGCGCACGCTGAAGACCGGTATCTACGAGGTGCGCGAGGTCCATGCCACCGCGTCGCCCTCGATGGACATTCAGGTTTCATCGAATTTCGAGCGTCTACTGTTCGAGGCGACGGGGCGCGACGCAGCGCGGGTGCGCGCGCTGATGGCATCGCTGAATCAATCCGGCCGCTTCGTGCTGCCGGATCCGGTGCTGGCCGCCATTCGCAGCGAATTCGATGCAGGGCGTGCGGACGAGACCGAGACCGCGGCGGCGATCCGCGCGGCGTGGCGCGAGGCCGGCGATCTCGTCGATCCCCATACCGCGGTGGCGCTGGCGGTGGCCGATCGCGACACATCCGACTCGGGAATTCCCAATATCGTGCTGTCGACGGCGCATGCCGCGAAATTTCCCGATGCGGTCGAGACCGCCTGTGGCGTGCGGCCGGAGTTGCCGGCCTGGCTCGACGGATTGATGACACGATCTGAGCAGATCAAGGTCGTGAACAACGATCAGGCTGAAATCGAACGGTTCGTGCTGTCTGTCAGCCGTGCCGCCAAGCATGGAGTTGCCGGATGAGTGTCGATGTCACCAAGCTTCCGTCCGGCCTCACGGTTGTCACCGACACCATGCCGCACCTTGAGACGGCTGCGCTCGGCGTGTGGACCGGGGTTGGAGGCCGCGACGAGAAGACCAACGAGCACGGCATTTCGCATTTGCTCGAGCACATGGCGTTCAAGGGCACCACGACGCGATCCTCGCGCGAGATTGCCGAGGAGATCGAAGCGGTCGGTGGCGATCTCAATGCCGCCACCAGTGTCGAAACCACGGCCTATTATGCGCGGGTGATGAAGGCGGACGTGCCGCTCGCGCTCGAGGTGCTGAGCGATATTCTCGCCAATCCCAGTTTCGATGCCGAAGAACTCGAGCGCGAGAAGAGTGTGATCGAACAGGAAATCGGCGCGGCGCAGGATACGCCCGACGATGTCGTGTTCGAGCATCTCAACGAACTCTGTTATCCCGACCAGCCGATGGGACGTTCGCTGCTGGGCACGCCGAAAACCCTGAAGGGCTTCGACCGTGACCTGCTGCGCGGCTATCTCACCACGCATTATCGCGGGCCGGATATGGTGGTGGCGGCGGCGGGAGCTGTCGAACACAAGGCAGTGGTTGCCGAGGTTGAACGGCGTTTTGCAAGTTTCGATGCGACGCCGGCCCCGAAGCCGCAAGCGGCGATGTTCGGCAAGGGCGGCAGCAAGGTGGTGCATCGTGACCTCGAGCAGGCGCATCTGACGCTGGCACTGGAAGGGTTGCCGCAGACCGACCTGTCGCTGTTCTCCTTGCAGGTGTTCACCAATATTCTTGGCGGCGGCATGTCCTCGCGGCTATTCCAGGAGGTCCGCGAGAAGCGCGGCCTGTGCTATTCGATCTACACTTTCCATGCGCCCTACGCCGACACCGGCTTTTTCGGGCTCTACACCGGCACCGATCCGAGTGACGCGCCGGAAATGATGGAAGTCATCGTCGACGTCATCAACGAAGCCGTGGAGACGCTGACCGAGGCCGAAATCGCGCGCGCGAAAGCGCAGATGAAAGCCGGGCTCTTGATGGCGCTGGAGAGCTGCAGCGCCCGCGCCGAGCAACTGGCGCGTCATATGCTCGCCTACGGGCGGCCGCAGAGCGTCCCGGAATTGATGGCCAGGATCGATGCCGTAAGCGCCGAATCGACCCGCGACGTGGCGCGCGGTCTTATGACGCGCAGCCGACCCGCGGTCGTTGCGCTTGGCAGCGGCAGGGGGCTGGACACGGCGGTGGCTTTTGCGGAAGGATTGACGCGGTCGAAAGCCAAAACCAGCTTGCACTAGTGGAGTGAATTTGACATTCGCGACCCACCTCGCCGCGCGTCCCGGACGCGAATGTCAAATTTGAACTCCACTAGCGACCTGTAATTGATAGTGGTCCTTTGATTCTAACATTCGCAAGAAGGCTCGCTGAAACGGGATGCGAATGTTAGAATCGGACCACTAGCGCGGGACACTTCGGCTCCGGGGATTCACGCATGGCCCTGTTTCGTTTGCCATCAAACGCGCCGGCAGCACTCATGCCGCGAGGGCATGGTTTGTTGCTGCGCGCGCCGCAGATATCCGACTTTCTGCAATGGGCGCAGTTGCGCGATTACAGCCGCGCTTATCTGACGCCATGGGAGCCGATCTGGCCTTCCGACGATCTGACCCGAGCAGGCTTCCGGCGGCGGCTGCGCCGCTACGCCGAGGATATCGCCGGCGACAAATCCTATCCGTTCATTGTGTTCAGGGAAGCTGATGGAGCCATGCTCGGCGGTGTCACGCTGGCCAACGTCCGCCGCGGCATCGTGCAGGCGGGCACCATCGGCTACTGGATCGGCGAACCCTACGCGCGTCACGGCTATATGACTACGGCGCTGCGCGTGCTGCTGCCGGCGCTGTTCGGCGAATTGAACCTGCACCGCATCGAGGCGGCCTGCATTCCCAGTAACGCGCCGTCGATCCGGGTGCTCGAAAAGTGCGGCTTTACGCGCGAAGGGCTGGCGCGCCGCTATCTCTGCATCAATGGTATCTGGCAGGATCACCTGCTGTTCGGCATGCTGCATGAGGATTTTCACGGCTGAGCGGCTTGCCGGACGGCGGCTTTAGCCTTTTTGCGCCTTTGGTTTGCCGCCATTGCTTTGTTATAAAGCCGCCGCGTGGGAACAACGATCGGACGACGCGACATGGCGCATATTGCGGGTTTAAGCGAGACAGGTACGACGGCCGCAGGGCGGGGACGTTTTTCGCTTCGGCTGACGGTTGCTGTTGCGATTTGTTGCAGCGCTGCCGCGTCGCCGGCGTGGTCGCAATCGCTGGGTGATCGTTTCAAAGAATTGTTTGGCGTGAAACCGCAGCCGCAGCAGCAGGCGACGCCCTCATCCGGCGGACCGGCCTCCGCGCCCAGTAATCTGACCTGTCCGTCTGTGACCATCCGATCAGGCGCATCGACCTATGCGGTCGGCCTGCCGGGCAAGCCCGCAAGCGGCACTGACCTGCGCTACCAGGTCGTTATCGGGGATACCGCGCGTGAGTGCGACTACAGCACCGAGACCGGCCAGATCTCCATCCGGGTTGGAGTTCAGGGGCGTGTCATCGTCGGGCCGGCGGGTGCGCCGCCGACGGTGGATGTGCCGTTGCGGGTCGCGGTTGTGGAGGACGGCGTTTCGCCGAAAACCATCGCGACCAAGGCCTATACGGTCCCCGTGGAGGTGCCGAGCGAGGCAGGCGCGCCTTACAGTTTTGTGGCGGAAGGGATCGCCTATCCGGCCCCGCAGGGCGCGGCCGGGGACCGGTACGTGTTTTACATCGGGTTCGATCCACAGGCGTTGAAGCCTGAACCGAAGCCGCGGGCTAAGCGGAAGAGGTAGGCGGGCCTCCCGAGGAGCGGGCCGTTTTGGCAGGCCATCGACAATAAGCGAATGCAAAAGCCGGCGCGAAATGATCGCGCCGGCTTTTTTGATATCGGAGGATCGAGGATTTAGTTCAGCTTGGCGCGGACTTCGGTGATGCCCTTGGCCAGCAGGTCGTCGGCGACCGATCCCTTCACCGACTGCGACAGGATCGTCGAGGCGGCGGTCACCGCGGCGTTGGCCGCGGCGGCGCGGACGTCGGCGATCGCCTGGGCTTCCGCCAATGCGATCTTGCCTTCCGCAGTCTTGGTGCGGCGCGCGACGAAATCTTCCATCTTCACCTTGGCTTCCGACGCGATGCGCTCGGCATCGGCTTTCGCGGAAGTAATGATGTCCTGCGCCTCGCGTTCGGCGCTGGCATGACGGGCCTTGTAGTCGGCCAGCAGCTTGGCGGCTTCTTCCTTCAAGCGGCGGGCATCGTCGAGTTCGGCCTTGATCCGGTCGCGGCGATGATCGAGCGCGGTCAGCACCGTGCGATGCACGCCGAGATAGGCGAAGATGCCCATCAGGATCACGAAGGAGATGGCAACCCAGGTTTCAGCTTCAGCGAACATCGCTCGTTATCCCTTCAAGGATGCTTCGACGGCGCTGTCGACGGTCTTGCCGTCCGGTGCGGCGCCGGTGAGCCGCTGCACGATGGCGGCAGCCGCATCGGCGGCGATGCCGCGGACGTTGCTCATGGCTGCGGTGCGTGTCGAGGCGATGGTTTTCTCGGCATCGGCAAGCTTGACGGACAGCCGGTCCTCGAGCGTCTTACGTTCGGCTTCCGCCTGCGCATTCAGCTTGTCGCGGGTCTCTGCGCCGATCGCCTGCGCGCGGCCGCGGGCGGCTGCGAGCTCGCTTTCGTAAGCCTTGAGCGCCGCGTCGGACTCGTCTTTCAGCTTCTGGGCTGCGGCGAGATCGCCGTCGATCGCGCTCTGGCGATCGTCGATGGTTTTGCCGACCCGCGGCAGAGCCAGCCGCGAGACGATCACATACAGCACGACGAACGCGATCAGCAGCGAAAAGAGCTGCGACGGAAACGTGCTCGTCTGAAACGGAGGAAACGGGGCTTTGTGGCCGCCGTTCGCCTCGGTGTGGGCCGTCGCGCCCTGTGTGTTGCCATGACTTTCAGCCACGGGCTTCTCCTCTGCGGCCAACCGGGATCCGTTGTGCGGATCCCATGCGCCGGATCAGTGATCTTAGAGAGCGAACAGCAACAGCAGCGCGATCAGCAGCGAGAAGATGCCGAGCGCTTCGGTCACGGCGAAGCCGAAAATCAGGTTGCCGAACTGGCCCTGGGCAGCCGACGGATTGCGCACAGCAGCGGCGAGATAGTTGCCGAAGATGATGCCCACGCCTGCGCCTGCGCCACCCATGCCGATGCACGCAATGCCTGCGCCGATGTACTTCGCTGCGACCGGATCCATAACGAACTCCTTAGTTGAGGTTTGTTGAAAAGAACACGTGGTTGGGACGGGCTTTAATGGCCCGGATGGATTGCATCGTTGATGTAGATGCAGGTGAGGATCGTGAAAACATAAGCCTGCAGGAACGCGACCAGCATCTCCAGTGCGCTGAGGGCGACGACCAGCGCCAGCGGCAGCACGGCGCCGAGCGCGCCGACGAAGCCCATAGCGCCCAGCATGGTGATGAAGCTCGCGAACACCTTCAGCGTGATGTGGCCGGCCAGCATGTTGGCGAACAGACGCACGCTGTGCGAGATCGGCCGCGACAGGAACGAGATGATCTCGATCACCACCACCAGCGGCAGGATTGCGATCGGAATGCCCGAGGGCACGAACAGTTTGAAGAATCTCAGGCCATTCTTGTAGAAGCCGTAGATCAGCACAGTGAAGAAGACTAGGAACGCCAGCGCCGCCGTGACGATGATGTGGCTGGAGATCGTGAAGGTGTAGGGGATGATGCCGACCATGTTGGACACGGTCACCAGCATGAAGATCGTGAATACGAAGGGGAAGAACTTCATCCCTTCGGTGCCGGCGGTACTGCGAATCGTGTTGGCGACGAATTCGTAGCTGATCTCGGCGACCGATTGCAGCCGCCCCGGCACCAGCTGGCGGCCGGTGGCGAGCATCAGCAGCGCCGTCAGCACGACGGTGACCAGCATGTAGGCCGACGAATTCGTGAAGTTGATTTCATGACCGCCGATGTGGCCGATCGTGAAGATCTTCTCGATATTGAACTGGTGGATCGGATCCATCATCCGCGTGAATCTCTTGGTCTGCCGGCGTGCCGGCGTTCAAACAATCAAATCGTCTCGGCAGCTATCCATCACCGGTGAGTCTGTTCCGGGACCACGCCTGCGGACCGCATCACGTTGATCACGCCGGCCGCGAAGCCAAGCAGGAAAAACACGATCAATCCCCAGGGCGATGTCGACAGCAAACGGTCGAACCCCCAGCCAATCACCGCTCCGACGACAACACCCGCGACCAACTCGGACGACAGGCGGAAACCGCGCGCCATGGCCGAAGCCCTGGCTGCACCGTCCCCGCTTTCTGCTCCGGATTGGTCAGTCTCTACCTTGCGATGACTCCGGATTTCGGAGAGACGCCGATCGAGATTTCCGAGCCTTGCGGAAAGCGCAGCTTCATCGGGAAGCGATTTGTCGCGACTTCCATTTCCGCTTTGGTCGTTTCCTGTGCCGTCGGCCATGCTGTCGACACCCGAAATAACGCCGCGATCAATGAAAATAACGCCCCGTTACCCTCAAAAGCCGCGCGGACCATACTGACGGCAACTGGTCAAGTCAAGATTGTGTCGTAACCAGCTATAGCTTTGATTTATCTGATATTTTTTTAAAAAAATCAAACCGGCTGCGCGCAGTCGCCGCACTGCAACAGCCAACCCTCCACAGTGTCAGCCTTGCGCGGCTCATCCTGCTCTGTTGGGATGTGCATCGTTCCGACTGTCCCGACGTATCAAGGACCCCATGTCACGCCCGACCGACTACTATTTCTCGCTGACCTCGCCCTGGGCCTATATCGGTCATAGGGTCTTTCGCGACCTCGTAAGTACTTACGATCTCAAGGTAAATCATAAGCCTGTATTTCTGGCGGACCTTTTTTCGGAAAGTGGAGGGCTGCCGCTCGCCAAGCGCCACCCGGTCCGGCAGCGCTACCGGATGCTGGAATTGCAGCGCTGGCAGGAGAAGCGCGGCCTCAATTTTCACTTCAAGCCCAAGCATGTGCCATTCGACGGACGGTTGGCGGACGGCGTGGTCATCGCGGCGCTCGAGGCCGGGCACGATCCGGACAAATTCATCCGCCGCGCCTATGCCGCGGTCTGGGAAGACCAACTCAACCTCGCCGATGCTGCGACGCTGGTGCGTCTCGCCGACGAGACCGGGTTGCCCGGCAAGGCATTGGTCGAGCGTTCGCCGTTGGACGACGTCAGCGCGCAGTATGAGCAGAACCGGCAAGATGCGCTCGCGGCGGATGTATTCGGTTCACCGGGCTACGTACTGGGCGGCGAAGCGTTCTGGGGTCAGGACCGTCTCGAATTGCTCGGCGACGCGTTGAAATCAGGGAGAGCTCCCTATAGCTCAACGGTGTCCTGACGCTTACGCGGAGCAGAACATGACCGCAGCAACATCGCCTTCCAGAGCCGCGTTGATCCTGACCGCTGCCGCGATGATGATTGGGTCGGGCGGATTTGCGCCAGCCTTGTTTACACCAGCGTTGGCTCAGGCTGCACCTGACACCGACAACGGCCGCTACACCTTGTCGCCGACATCGGATGGTGTCGTAAGGCTGGACACCCGCACCGGCGCCGTCTCGAATTGTACCGACAAGGGTAACGGCTGGGCCTGCTACACGCTGCCGGACGAGCGCGCCGCGCTCGATACTGAAATCGGCCGGCTTCAGACGGAGAATGAGAAACTGAAGGCGCAGCTCGCCGAGCGCGAGCCGACCGTCACCGGCAAGACGGAAGAGGCCCTGCCGAAATCGGATTCGCTGAAGCCGAGCGAGCCCAAGGTTAGCGAGCCCAAGAACGAGCCCAAGGTTGGCGAGCCTAAATCCGCGGATGCTAACCGCAACAGGATTGAGATTCCGCTGCCGAGCGATCGCGACATGGATCGCGTGATGTCATTCGTCGAGCGCGCCTGGCGCAGGCTGATCGAGATGGCCGACCGCGTACAACGCGACGTGTCCGGAAAAATCTGATTGGCGCAATCTGGCTTCAAGACTAGGCCCGCGCTGCGATCATTGCGTGCCGCCGCGACGATCTGACGCAAAACATTAAATCTCCCTCATCTGCCGGAACGCTCGCTGGTTGCATCGGTTGCCCTTCGTCCATTGCAGAGTAAGAAAGGGAAGTCTCCATGCGATTTTCGAGAATCTTGTCGGCGGCGCTTGTCGTAGGTGCCGCATCCGTTTCGCTTCAGCCCGCGATGGCGGCGCCTTTAACGGTCGACAGATCGCTCGCTACCTCCGCAGCTATGACGCCACAAACTGTCCAGTACCGGCACTGGCGTCATCATGGGTGGCATCGCGGCGGCTGGCGCCATCATGGTTGGAGACATCATGGCTGGCGACGTGGTTACTATGGCCCCGGTGCCGTGGTCGGTGGGCTTGCCGCCGGCGCGATCATCGGCGGTGCGATTGCCCAGAGTCAGGCCCGTGCAGCAGGTAACAACGACGCCTATTGCTTCAGCCGCTTCAAGTCCTATGAGCCGGCTTCCGGGACGTACCTTGGGTATGACGGCGCCCGGCACCCCTGCCCGTAGCGGGATTTGAGGATGTACGACATCCAACGACATTCCGGCTGCGTCGCGCAGCCGGAATGCTGCGTTAAAGGCGACCAAACGCCGCAGGACACGCGACGGCTGCAAGCGCGTCGGCTCTGGGCGTTAACTCGTTTACGTGATCCGCGGTAATGTTGTCTTGCAAGACCGGGTCGAGCGGAGGACAATTGGGTTTTCCGGGTGGGTCGCGCCCGAACCTGAGATCGCGGTGAAGTTAACACCTGCGCAATACCACGGATTCAATGACCGCATCTGACAGCACCCATATCGTGATCGCCGACGATCATCCGTTATTCCGCAATGCGCTGCGGCAGGCGGTTGCCAGCGTCGTGCCGGCAAAAATCGACGAAGCAGGCACGTTCGAGGAATTGACCGCGCGGCTGGAGCATGAAGCCGACGTCGACTTGATCCTGCTCGATCTGTCGATGCCGGGCATCAGCGGGTTTTCCGGGTTGATCTATCTGCGTGCTCAGTATGCGGCAATTCCTGTCGTGGTGGTGTCAGCCAGTGACGATGTCGCGACGATCCGGCGCTCGATGGATTTCGGCGCCTCCGGATTCATTCCGAAGCGATTGGGAGTCGATTCGCTGCGCACTGCGCTCCTCAAGGTTATTGAGGGCGATATCTGGATTCCCCCCGACGTCGATCTATCGGCTGCCGCCGATCCGGAGATGACGCGCTTGCGCGACCGGCTTGTCACCCTGACGCCGCAGCAGGTTCGCGTGCTGATGATGCTGTCCGAAGGTTTGCTGAACAAGCAGATTGCCTACGAGCTCGGCGTGTCAGAGGCCACGATCAAGGCGCATGTGTCCGCGATCCTGCAAAAGCTCGGAGTCGAGAGCCGCACCCAGGCGGTGATTGCTGCGGCAAAGATCGCCGGCGATCAGTGGCGACAGAGCGAGCCATCGGCGAGTTAGGCCGTCGGCTGCTGCGAATTTTTTTTTAATCGCAGCGTCCCTCACCCCGCGGTCGCTCCACCCGAGAAATCAACGAGGCGCTCTTATTCCGCGGCTACGGCTTGCTGGGTTCGCCACTGGCCGATCAATGCTCTCAATGAAGCCGGCTTCAACGGTTTGTTGAGGACGGAGATCCGTTCCAGCCGCGCCGCATCGCGGACGTGAGGACTGCGGTCGGCCGTGATCAGGATAGCGGGAAGCGTCGCGCTGTATCTCTTCCGGATCTCACGGATCGTCGCGATGCCGTTGCCGCGATCGAGATGATAGTCCACCAGCAGTCCGGTGACCCGTTCGCCGGCCGCGTCGATCGCCTCGATCGCCGCCTCCGGATCGGCCACGGCGATCACGCGCGCGTCCCAAGACGTCAGCAGCGTCTTCATGCCGTCCAAGATCGCGGGATCGTTCTCGATGCAGACAATCAGAGCCCCACTCATCGGTGCCCGGGACAGCGGCGTGCTGCTGGTCACCGTTGTCGTATGATTGATGGCCGTCGCGATCGGAACCGTGACCGAGAATACCGAGCCGCCGCTGCGATTTGAGTCCAGCGCAATGCCGTGATCGAGCACGCGCGCGAGGCGCTGCACGATCGAGAGGCCGAGCCCGAGGCCGCGTGCAATGCGCGCGCCTTGTTCGAGCCGGTGAAATTCCTTGAAGATTTCGCCGCGCTTGAGGATCGGGATTCCGACGCCGGTATCATAGACGTTGATCTGGAGCGATTTGCCGCGACGGCGGCAGCCGATCAGCACGTGGCCGTGCGGTGTATATTTGATGGCATTCGAGATCAGGTTTTGCAGCAGCCGCCGCAATAGCAGCCGGTCCGATGCAACCGGCAGCGAACTCGGCACGAATGTCAGGCTGACCTCTTTCGACCGCGCAATGGGGGCGAACTCGATTTCGAGCGAGCGCATCAGATCGCCGACCCGGAAACTTGTAACCGACGTCGTCATGGCGCCGGCATCGAGCCTGGAGATGTCGAGCAGCGCTCCGAGAATTTCTTCGATGGCCTCCAGCGAGTCGTCGATGTTCTCGACCAGCCTGGAATCCTCGCCGCCGGTTTGCCGCTCGACGAGGCTCGTGACATAGAGCCGTGCGGCGTTGAGCGGTTGCAGAATGTCGTGGCTGGCCGCCGCCAGAAACCGCGTCTTGGAGTTGTTGGCTTCTTCGGCGTTGCTCTTGGCGCGCGCGAGTTCGGAATTCAGTCGAGTCAGTTCTTCGGTGCGGTCGCGGACGCGTTTTTCCAGCGTTGCGTTGGCTCGCTCCAGTGCTTCGGCAGCCTCGAAGCTAGGGGTTACGTCGGAGAACGTGATCACGAGGCCGCCGTCGGGCATCCGGTTAGCGCGCACCTCGATCACGATGTTGCGGTCGGGAAGCCGCTCCAGATACGGCCGTCCTTCCGTGGTGTATGCGGTCAAGCGGGCCTGTTTCGCAGAATCGCGGCCGACCGGCGACGCATCGATGGTGCCGAGAAATTCGAGGATCTCAGACAGCGGAATTCCGATCTGAACGATCTGCGGAGGTAATCCAAGAATATTTCCGAATTGCCGGTTCGAGCAGATCAGTTGCAGCTCGGGATTGAACACCGCAATCCCCTGCCGCACGTGGTTCAGCGCGGTCTGCAGCATCTCCCGGTTGAAGTGGAGCGCCGCGTGTGCGTCGTCGAGCAGCTTAAGCGCGGCCTTCGCCGACACCGTGCGCCGCCGCAGCAGCAGCGACATCACGAGCCGCGACGATGCCGCGCCAATCGACGATGCAATCAGGTATTCGGCATGTTGCAGCAATTCGAAGTCCGCCGGCATCGCCGGATCGAGATTGATGCGCCGCGCCGCGGCGAACTCCTCGAAGGATTGCCGGGCGCGATTGGGGCCGAGATACTGCGCCACAGTGCTGAGGATATCCTGCACCGTGATGGTCGAACGCCAGCGCCGGAATGGCGGGGTCAGCGGCGCAAGTGCCGCGGGCGCGAAGATTTCGGCCTGCAGCCGTTCGATCGACGAAGGCTGCCGCATCAGCGATAGTAAGACATAGGTCAGAACATTCAGCGCAAGACTCCACACCACGCCGTGCATCAGCGGCGGCAGATCGGTGCCGAACAAGGCCTGCGGCTTCAATGCGGCGATGCCGAACGGACCGTGTTGCAGCAGCAGCAAGCCGTCCGCGTTTCCATCGAGGAAGCTCGGGAGAAACAGGGTGTAGACCCAGACGGCGAACCCGACGAGCATGCCGCCCATCGCGCCGCGCGCCGTCGCCCGCTGCCAGATCATGCCGCCGAGAAACGCCGGCGCAAGTTGCGCGATCGCGGCAAAGGACAGCAATCCGATCGCGGCGAGTTGCGCGCTGCCGAGCGCGCGGTAGTAGAAATACGCCATGATCATGATGACGAAGATCGCAAGGCGCCGGGTCTTGAGCAGGAAGTTGCCGAAATCCTTGTGGCCGCCGTGAGGGGCCGGACTGCGTTGCAGCACCAGCGGTACGACAATGTCGTTGGACACCATGATCGCCAGCGCCACACATTCGACGATTACCATCGCGGTGCCCGCCGACAGGCCTCCGACGAAGACCGCGATGCTGAGCAGGGTGTGTCCCTCCATCGGCAGCGCCAGCACATACATGTCGCTGTCAACAGCACCGAACGGGAATGTCACGAGGCCCGCGAGCGCGATCGGGATCACGAAGAGGTTGATGGCAACCAGATAAAGTGGAAACAACCAGCGCGCCCGGCTGACCTCGGCGTCGCTGGAGTTCTCCACCACGCTGACATGAAACTGACGGGGCAGCAGCATGATCGCGAAAAACGACAGCAGCGTCATGGTCAGGAAGTTGCCGACCGACGGCGTATACTCGATGGCCCGCACAGCTTCCGGCGATTTCATCGCGCGCTCGACCAGTTCGACGGGACTGAACATCCAGAACGTGACAAAGGCACCGGCGGCGATGAATGCCACCAGCTTGACGATCGACTCCGTTGCGACCGCCAGCATCAGCCCGTGCTGATGCTCCGTCGCATTGGTCTGCCGGGTGCCGAACAGCACTGCGAACAGGGCGAGCGCGACCGTCACCAGCAGCGCGATATCGCCGATGACGGGAATACTGGAGATCGCCTGGTCGTCGATCAGGATGGTTTCAAGCGAGGAGGCCACTGCCTTCAGTTGAAGCGAGATGTAGGGGACCGAGCCGATGATCGCGATGATGGCCACGGTTGCGGCCACCGCCTGGCTCTTGCCGTAACGCGCGGCGATGAAATCGGCGACCGACGTGATGTTCTGCGATTTCGCCAGCTGGATAATCCGTCGCAGCAGCGGCGTGCAGAATGCGATCAGCAGGATCGGTCCGACATAGATCGCGAGAAACTCGATGCCGGTCCGGGTCGCGAGGCCGACCGAACCGAAAAATGTCCATGACGTGCAGTAAACGGCGAGCGATAGCGGATAGATCAGCGGTCCGGCGCGGCCGCGCGCGAGCTGAGGGACCCTGTCGCCATAGCTGGCGACAAAGAACAGGAACCCGATGTAGCCGAAGGCGGCTGCGATCACGCCCCAGTCGTGCAACATTGCGGCCGTTCCTCCGGAAGACGCTGCTCAGACCCTGCCTTGGGTTTGCCCCATAGGCGTTCGGCCAAAACCTAGCGCCTTACACGCCCTCACGCGACAGCGACGTTGTCCGCGCTTCGACGACCGCAGCCATCATTTGCACACCGGCGCGAATCAGCTTATACACGTATAAGTTGTGTTATTCATCGAACTCTCAATTCAGGAAGTCGCGATGGGGCAACTGCTGCCGTTTGCTTCAGATATCCCGGTTTTCGTCGTGGACGACGATCTGTCGGTGCGTGAAGCATTGGCCCTGCTTCTGAAAATCGAAGGCTATGCCCCGCAGAGCTTCGGTGACGGAGCTTCGTTTCTGGAGGCGGTTCGACGCACATCGCCCGCCTGTGTCATTCTCGATCTGCATCTTCCCGGCGACTCCGGAATCGACATCTTGCGCAAGCTTGCGGCCGTGCGATTTGACGCGCCGATCCTCGTCATTTCCGGTGGAGCTGACGTCGCAACTGCCGTTGCGGCGATGAAATTTGGCGCCCTCGATTTTCTGGAAAAGCCATTTTCCTCGGAAGCGATCATCGACCTGGTTCATGCCGCGGTGAAGGTGTGGCGCGCAGCTCACGGCGGCGAGATTGACGGGCTGGCAAATTTTTCCGGCCGCCATCTGCTGACCTGCCGGGAGCGCGAGGTTTTATCCCAGGTGGCCAACGGCGCCTCGAACAAGGAAGCGGGGCGGCGGCTTGGCATCAGCCCGCGGACCGTCGAAGTCCATCGCGCGCGGATCATGGACAAGCTTGGCGCCAAGAATGCCGCGGATCTGATGCGGATCGTGTTGTCCGAGACAAGCGCGCGGCCGCGGGTGTCTGTATCCTGAACGGCCGTTATTCGGCCGCGAGGGACTTCGCCCGCAACGGCAGATCGAGACGCTCCCAGACATGCAGAAGGGCTTCCGCCAACTGGTCGATCAGCGCGTCCTCGTGATACGGCGACGGCGTGATCCGCAGCCGCTCCGTTCCCCTGGCAACGGTCGGATAATTGATCGGCTGAATATAGATGCCGTGGTCCTCGAGCAGCATATCGGACGCCCGCTTGCAGCGCTCGGGATCGCCCACGAAAAGCGGAACGATGTGGGTGTCGCTGGACATCACCGGCAGACCCGCGGCGATCAGGATCGCTTTGGTGCGCGCCGCGCGCTCTTGGTGCCGTTCGCGTTCCCAGCTCGACGACTTGAGGTGCCGGATCGCAGCGGTCGCCGCGGAACAGATCGCTGGCGGCAGCGATGTGGTGAAGATAAAACCTGGGGCATACGAACGCACGGCATCAATGATGTCGGAATTGCCGGCAATGTAGCCGCCGAGGCACCCGAAGGCCTTGGCGAGCGTGCCTTCAAGGACATCGATGCGATGCATGACGCCGTCGCGTTCGGCGATGCCGCCGCCGCGCGGTCCATACATGCCGACGGCGTGCACTTCGTCGACATAAGTCATCGCCCGATAACGCTCGGCGAGATCACAGATCTTCGCGAGCGGCGCGATATCGCCGTCCATCGAATACAGGCTTTCGCAGGCAATCAGCTTCGGCCGGTCAGGCCCGGCGACGCGCAGCAATTCCTCGAGATGCGCCACATCGTTGTGACGGAACACAACGCGCTCGCAGCCCGACTGGCGGATGCCTTCGATCATCGAATTGTGGTTCAGCTCGTCCGACAGGATCAGGCAGTTCGGAATGAGTTTTGCGATGGTCGCAATGCCGGTCTGGTTCGAGACGTATCCCGATGTGAACAGCAATGCCGCCTGCTTGCCATGCAGGTCAGCGAGTTCGTGCTCGAGCTGAACCAGTGGATGATGGGTGCCAGCGATATTACGGGTGCCGCCGGCACCGGTGCCGACGCGGGTCGCAGTCTCGACCATGGCCCCGATCACTTTCGGATGCTGGCCCATGCCGAGGTAATCGTTGGAACACCAGATCACGACATTGCGCGAGCCCTTCGGGGAATGCCACGTCGCGTGGGGAAATCTGCCTGCGATCCGCTCGAGGTCTGCGAACACACGATAACGTCGCTCATGATGCAGGCGATCAAGGGCGTTACTGAAGAACTTGTTGTAATCCATCACGAAATTCCGGAAGGCGGCCGGAGAATGGCCGGCCCGATGGAAGTCTTTTTAGAGCGTTTCCAGCTTCGCTGTCGAGGCGCAATTCGTCGATACAGCTATTCGCGCGACTGAAATTGCAGTCAAATTTGCTTTACGCCGCAAAAAAAGACGCTGATTTAGGCACGTCGTGGCGAGCCGTTTGCCGCTCCCCGTTCAAGCCGATCGAAACAGCAAGACTCCGTCGTTCTCCTCGACCATCAAGCGGCCCTCGACCAGCATGTAGTTCACGTGCGCGATCAGTTCACCCGCGGCAAAACCCATCTGGTGGACGTCGAGCGGGTATTTATGGAACACGACGGGCACCAGCTCCCTCGATGTTCTCGAGGTTTCACGGCACGCCTCGGCGATCAATCCGCAACGCTCCTCGTGATGATCGGCGAGCTGTTTGATGCGGGTCTTCAATCCATAGAACGGAACGCCGTGGCCTGGCAGCACCAGCACATCGTAGGGCAGGGTCGTGGTCAGGCTCGCGAGCGAGGCCAGATATTCGCCAAGCGAATTCTGTTCGGGCTCGACGGCCCAAACGCTGACGTTCGGCGAGATCTTGCTCAGCACCTGATCCGCCGACAGGAACAGCTTGTCGGTTGCGCAATACAGCATCACTTGATCGAGCGCATGTCCGCCGCCGGTGATGACCTTGAAGCGCCGTGCGCCGATCGAAATCTCATCGCCGTGAGAAAGGCGGTGATACGATGCGGGCAGAATCGAAACGCGCTTCAGATAATCCTGACCGCGACCGAGCAGCTTATCCGTCAGGCTTTCGTCCATGCCGTGACGGCGGAAGAACAGGCGCTGCGCCATTTTGCGTTCTTCGGTGCCGCGGTTCTGGTGATAAACCGATTGCAGATATTCCACCTGCGACATGTAGAGGGGGCATTTGAAACGCTCGACGATCCAGCCGGCGAGGCCGACGTGATCGGGATGCGAGTGGGTGACGATCAGTCGCGTGACGCGGACATGGGCGAGTGGCCCCTCAAACAGCGCGGTCCATGCCGCGATCGACTCCTCGTTGCCGAAGCCTGAATCGATCATGGCCCAACCGTCGCCATCGGCGAGCAGATAGATATTCACATGGTTGAGCCGGAACGGCAGTTTCAGCCGGACCCAAAGCACACCCGGCATCACCTCGATCACCTCGTCGGGACCGGGCGGCGTTTCCCAGGGATACCGCAGGGCTTCGGCGGTACTCTTGTGGCTATCGGTTTTGGTGTCCATCATCTCGTATCGCAGTTTCTGCTCACCGGCTTAGCGGGACAAGCCCTGCGGCGCCAGCCGAAAAACCGCGGCCGGGGAGGTGCGGACGGCATGGCTCGCCGTCGGATGATGGCCGCTGGCCCTCGCCGGATCGGATCAGTGCGGCTGAGCGGGAACCTTCGCCTCGTCCAGTCGTGATGTGATGCCGAGGCGGTCAAGCAACGCGGCATCGCGCGCGGTCTGCGGATTTTTCGTTGTCAGCAGAACATCGCCGATGAAAATGGAATTGGCGCCGGCCACGAAGCACAGCGCCTGCAACTCGTCCGTCATATATTGCCGGCCCGCGGAAAGTCTCACCACGCTTTTCGGCATCATGATACGCGCTACTGCAATCATGCGTACGAGCGCGATCGGATCGGGCCGCTCGGCGGTATCGTTGACGGGAACGGCTTTGACCTCGTTCCACATATTGATCGGCACACTTTCGGGGTGCGCGGGGAGATTGGCCAGCAGCATCAGCATGCCGAGCCGATCGCCGACCTGCTCCCCCATTCCGACGATGCCGCCGCAGCAGACCTTGAGCCCGGCTTCGCGCGCGTGCGCGAGCGTGTCGATGCGATCCTGCATCGTTCGCGTCGTGATGATCCTGCCGTAGAATTCGGGCGAGGTGTCGACGTTGTGATTGTAGAAATCCAGTCCGGCATCATGGAGCCGCTGCGCCTGATCTGGCGTCAGCATGCCGAGTGTCGCGCAAGTCTCCATGCCGAGCGCTTTGACGGCGCTGACCATGTCGCAAACCTGATCGATATCCTTGTCCTTTGGATTGCGCCACGCCGCGGCCATGCAGAACCGGCTGGCGCCGGCGTCTCTGGCACGCTGCGCGGTTTCAACGACGGCCGCGCGATCCATCAATTTCGTGGCTTTTACGCCGGCGTCGTAATGCGCGCTTTGCGAACAGTAACCGCAATCTTCCGGGCAGCCGCCGGTCTTGATGCTCAGCAGGCTCGCGGTCTCGACGTGGTTGGGATCGAAGTTCTGGCGATGAATGCTCTGCGCCTGAAAGATCAGGTCTGCGAAAGGGAGATTGTAGAGCGTCTCCGCCTCGGATCGCGTCCAGTTGTAGCGCGGTTGCGTGGATAAATCGTGGCCGCTGCCGGACGAAACCGATGTTGTATCCATGTCGCGATTCTCCGCGTTGTCCGTTTCGCGGATAATCGCTCATTGAACGGTCGTCCGCGCGCCGAACCGATACCATGACGTGGCGCGAATTCCGAATGATGTCACGCTCCGATTTATCGGAGCCGATAACATTTATGAATTCGGATCGGTCCGATCCGAATTCATCGCGCTAGGAATCATGTGGAGAGACTGGAGTCAATCGGCGGCAATGCGGGCCTGCAAGCTATCCGGGCGTTACGCCGCCCGGATATTGGAGAGGAATACGTCGATCTCCGCGCGCAGCGAGTCTGCTTCGCTGCGCAGTGCGCTCGATGCGGTGAGCACCATGTTGGCAGCCGAGCCCGCTTCGGCGGTCGCCGCGCTGACGCCGACGATGTTGCTCGATACTTCGCTGGTGCCGCCGGCCGCATGCTGAATGTTGCGGGCGATCTCGCGGGTCGCCGCGCCTTGTTGTTCGACAGCGGCGGCGATCGCGGTGGTGACGTCGTTGATTTCGCCGATGGTGGTGCCGATGTTGCGGATGGCGCCGACGGCTGTCGTCGTGACCTGCTGCATGTTGGCGATCTGGGAGCGAATTTCGTCGGTGGCCTTCGCGGTCTGGTTGGCGAGACTCTTCACTTCCGAGGCGACCACCGCAAAGCCCCTCCCGGCTTCGCCGGCGCGCGCCGCTTCGATGGTGGCATTCAGCGCGAGCAGGTTGGTTTGCGCGGCGATGGTCTGGATCAGGTCGACGACGATGCTGATGCGGCTCGCATTGTCGGCGAGACCCTGCATCGTCGAATCCGTCTCCTTGGCTTCCCCGACCGCCTTGCTGGCGATTTGGGCCGAATTGACCACCTGACGGCCGATCTCGGTTATCGATGATGACAGCTCCTCGGTGCCTGACGACACCGTCTGGACGTTCACCGAGGTTTCCTCGGCGGCGGACGCCACCGTATTTACCATTTCGCTCGACCGGTCGGCCGTCGCCGACATGCTCTGCGCCGTCGTCTGCATCGAATTGGCCGAGGTCTGGAGATTCTCCAGCGCGGCGCGGACCGTGGCTTCGAATTCGACGATTCGTGTCTCCATGCGCGATGCCCGTTCGGCCTTGGCGATGCGATCCTTGTCCTGATCCGCGGTCATGTCGCGGGCCTGGATCATGCTTTCGCGGAAGACCTCAAGCGAACTTGCCATCGCGGCGATTTCATCCTGCTGGCGGCTGCGCGGAATTTCCGTCTTGAGGTCGCCGTCAGACAGGAGCTGCATCGAACGCTGCAATTGACTGATGCGCCGCAGGATATTGCGTCCGACGTAAAGCCAGACGAACAGCGCCGAGCCGATGAGGGTCAAACCGCCGAGCGCCAGCATCGCCAGCGTCGCCAGCGATATCTCCCGCCGTGCATTGGATGTGGAAGCCTCGGTCTCGCCCTTAACGCCGTCGACCAGTTCCTTGACGCTCATATTAAGGCCGATGTTGAGTTTTCGGGTTTCTTCGAGGATCAGTTGGCCATAGTCATCGGCGTCGAGTTCCTTCTGACGAACCTTGAAGACGCTGGTCTTGCCCTCACCGAGCGCGAGCAGCTTCTGCGCTGCGTTTTTCAATGCCGCGGTGCTGTTGTTCTTGCCGAGCACGTCGAGATTCGATTTGACGCGCTGCTGCGCGGCCTTGAATGTCGTTTCAATCGGTTCAAGCGAATCGCCGCTGCCGGCGGCGAGTGCCGCTGTCATGTCGGAGGCGGCCAGGTTCGTGCTGGCAATCACGTTGCCGAGCTGCTCGACGGTCCGCGCGGCTTCGGTGGCGTCGTCCTGCGAGAGGTTGGCGGATCCGAGTACCGCATTGACCCGGGTTTGAGCGTCCATCATCGCGGGGCCTGACGCTGCGACAAAGGCGGCCTGCGCCTTGCGGAGTTCCTCGTAGCTTTTCTGATGCTGGGCAGCGGCATCGAGCCGTTCCTTGGCGGCCGAGCCCAGACTCTTGATTGTATCTTCGATGTTTTTGACGGTCTCGTTGAGCGCTGCCACGACGGTCTTGTCGGCGCCAAGCTCGATGATCTCGCCCAGCTTGCCGACGGCGTTCGCCTGGGTTTCTCTCATTTGCTTGGAGCGTTCCTGCAGAACGTCGGCCTTGTTCGACGCGAGGAGAGCGGGTCCTTGGCTGGCGAGACTGGCACTGAGGGCTTCGAGTTGCAGGCTGGCGGCCAGCCGAGGAATTCCCTGGCCGCTCAAATCCTGCATCATGCCGCCGAGCTGACCGAGCACCATGCCGGCTCCCGCGCTGATGACGAGGGCCATGCCCGCGATCGTCGCGAAAGCTGCGAAGAGGCTGCCGCGCACGCCCCATTTGGGGCGCGAGAGCCTCAGACGTGAAAATTTCAGGAGTTTGAATTTGCCGATATTGACTGGCAACGCCATGATTTCCCCGCCCCGCTCGGATTTTGCCCAGAAATTGCGGGGGGAGTATCGCGGTACCGGGTTAATAAAATCAGGAAAACTCGACTTGGTTTGGAATTTTGATGCGCGACTTTAGCATGAAAACAGAAAGGCCGGCGTGAAGCCGGCCTTTCGTCGTTTCGAAACTATTAAGCTTCGGGAAGATCAGTACCGCGCGACAACCGGGCCACCCCAGTTGAAGCGGTAGTTCAGACCAGCCTTGATGGTGTGCTCGTCGTTGCGGAAGCGACCGGCGAAAGCACCACCCGCATCGAACAGGTTGACGCTGCCGAGGTCGTAGTACTGGTATTCGATCTTGCCCGACCAGTTCTGGGTGAACATGTACTCGAGACCGCCACCGACGGTGTAGCCGTCACGGCCACCGTTGCCGCCGAAGCCGTTCGAGAAGCGCGAGTCGGCCCAAGCGTAACCGCCCTTGGCATACAGCATCGCGGGACCCCAGGTGTAGCCGAGCCGGCCGGTGACCGAACCGAGGCCACGGTTGGCGAACGAGCTTCCGGTGTCGAGGAAGCTGTAGTTGGCTTCGAGACCCATCACCCAGTTCGGGGCGAACTGGTAGTCATAACCAGCCTGCACACCGCCCATGAACCGGCCGTTGTTACCGGAGGTGAAGCCGGGAGCCAGAATGTTGTTGTCACCGCCGAAAGCGCCACCGACGTGACCGCCGATGTAGAAGCCGGTCCAGTTATAGATCGGCGTTGCAACGTAAGCCGGAGCCTTGGTGTAAGGCCGCGCGGCGAGATCGGCGGCAAGCGCAGGCACAGTTGCGCCAAGAGCGACGAGCGCCACAGTAGCGAGTAGAATCTTTTTCATTGTGTTCTCCAGGAATTCAATTGAGCAGCCGTTCGTCGGCTCCGTCCTGCAAACACTTAGATTGCTTCCGAGCAAAAAGCTGTCACCGAGAGGTCACAGTTGGAATGTTCCCAACCCTTTGTGGAACAAGGGAATTTGTTACTTAATGATGCCTTAATCAGATCTAAATGAAGCCTTAATTGCTGTTCCAATCACTCGAGAAAAAGTTCCGCGCGGTTCCATAATAATCTTCTTCCAAATTTCCGAGAGAAACTTGTTTTTCATTTCGCGCAGACGCCAGTATGCGGTGAAATGGATTGTTGCAGACAATATCTGTGCGCAATTTCGGGCTCACAATCCGACCAACGTTTCTGCGATCAAATTGCGAATCCAGCGTGACCAAGAGCGATGACAGGCAGATCGTATCCGCTGCGCCTGTCAGCGATGCTGTCTCGTCAAATTGAGTGTTGCGGTCGTTGCGCAGGAAAATGGTGCTGCCAGACAGGATTGAACTGTCGACCTCTCCATTACCAATGGAGTGCTCTACCACTGAGCTACGGCAGCAACGCCCAAACGCGGGAATCAGCCTGAAACAGGCCCGCAAGGCGGCCGATCCTTGCCACAAGGCTGGAAGTCGCGCAAGCGCGAGGGCGCCCGGAATAGAGGTCCGCGGCGGCCCGGCAATCAGCGGGAGACCGCCGCCATTTCCTTGAGGCGGGCCAGTTGCGGACCGATCCGGCGGCCCATTTCGTCGCCGAGGGCCTGCAACGCCTTGATCGGCCTGACCATCACCTCGAATTCGCTCATTTTTCCGGCGTCGTCGAACCGGACGAGATCGATGCCTTTCAACTGCCATTTGCCGATGTTGGCGCTGAATTCGAGCGCGGCATCATGGGAGCCGGATATGAAGGTGCGGTGATAACGAAAATTCTCGAAAATCTGCACGACGGTCGTCAACACCAGCATGGTCGCGGCATGTCCGGGAATCGGCGACTGCACGAAGGGCGAACGAAAGATGATATTTTCAGCGAGCAGCGGCGCCAGCAGATCAGGATGAGGTGTGGCGACAAACCGATGCCAGTCAGCCAGAGTCTGTTGCGGCAAGGGCGCAAGCGCATATGTTTCGGTCGTCATTTTGTCTCCGCAGTGCAAGCCGGGCCCAGCACGTCCAATCACTCAAGCAAAGGCTGCCATGATTGACAAACCAGACCCGGATCGCAATGGCAGGGATGCGGCGCGTCAGGCACGATTGCGCGCTGCGCTGCGCGAAAATCTCAAACGGCGAAAATCGCAGTCCCGCGGCCGCACCGATCAAGCGGTTGGTGCGGAGAGCGATGCGCCGGAATATCCCGGCCAGCGCCGGCCCGCTGAAGATGCACCCGAATGACGCGTGGTGACGGGGATGTGTGAGTAGATGTCACTGGATTTGATCGAACCTGCCGAAGCCAGCAGCCCTGTGCCGCAGGTCAGGCTGTTTCCGCGCCACGAACAGACCTTTCCGGATTTGTCCGCCGCGGAAATCGCGCGGATGCATCGGTTCGGCGAGATGCGCAGCTATCGCGATGGCGAACTGATGTTTGAGACCGGCAAGCCTGGCCCCGGTATGTTCGTCATTCTGTCTGGGCAGGTTGCCGTCACGGAACGGGACGGGCTGGGCCACGTCACGCCCGTGATCACCCAAGGCCCTGGCCAGTTCATGGCCGAACTCGGTCAGCTCTCCGGCCGTGTCGCGCTGGTCGACGGCCGGGCCGAAGGCAATGTCGAAACCCTTTTGATTCCGCCGGACCGGCTTCGCGCCCTGTTGGTGGCCGAGGCCGATCTTGGCGAACGGATCATGCGAGCGCTGATCCTGCGCCGCGTTGGCCTCCTTCAAGGCGGCGCAGGTGGTCCGATCCTGATCGGAGGGCCGACATCCGCCGACGTGATCCGGTTGCAGGGCTTTCTGACGCGCAACGGCTATCCGCATCATCTGCTGGATCCGGCTGCTGACAAGGACGCTGCCGATGTGATTGCGCGCTACACACCGTCGCCGCAGGAAATGCCGCTGGTCGTCACACCCGACGGCACGGTGCTTCGCAATCCCTCGGTCGCCGAGATTGCGCGTGCGATGGGCATGCTTCGCGCGCTTGCGAAAAATATGGTCTACGATGTTGCCATCGTCGGAAGTGGTCCTGCCGGATTGTCCACGGCGGTGTACGCGGCCTCTGAAGGACTCGCGGTGGCGGTTTGCGATGCGCGCGCATTCGGCGGCCAGGCCGGCGCCAGCGCCCGGATCGAGAACTATCTGGG
>JBEPUM010000005.1:0-42916 GCA_041691515.1 Pseudomonadota bacterium
TCGATCAGAACGTGGCGTAGCTTCTGACCTTCCCGAGGTCCATCGGTATCCCTCCCCCAAGCGCAGCAATTGCTGCGCAGGGCGGGGAGGGTCGGCCGAGCCCGAGCAATGCGAAGCATTGTCCGGAAGCGGAGGCCGGGGTGGGGGTCCATAGGCAAGGCTCTCTTTGTTGTTTTTACCCCCACCCGACTGGCCTATCGGCCAGCCACCCTCCCCACAAGGGGGAGGGAAAAGAAAGCGACACCGGGTTATAGTCGCGCGATGACGTCTCCCTCGCTTCCCCCTGACCTGCGCGTCGCCCTGGAGCGCAAGTCGCTCGGCCTCTCCCGCAGCGACGCCGCGCAACGCGCTTCAGCGATATCGCAAACCTATCGCGGCGGCGGCGGCTCGGCCACGATCCGCTCGGAAGCGGATGCGCTGGCCTATGCGCTGGCGCGAATGCCTGCGACCTACGCGGCTGTCATCGCCAGCTTGAACGCGTTGCGCGAAATCAGGCCGGACTTCATGCCCGCAACCCTGCTCGATGTCGGCGCCGGGCCGGGCACCGCGACCTGGGCGGCGGCGCAGGTATTCGAATCCCTGAACGAATTTGCCGCGCTCGACAGCAATCCGGCACTGCGGACCCTCGCGCTCGATCTCGCAACCGATACAAGCCTCGCGACCCTGCGTTACAGCCATGGCGAAGCAAGCCTCGGGCTGCGCGATGCGACACCATCCGATCTGGTCATTGCGAGTTACGTCATCGGCGAACCAGGCGCCGGTGGACTGGCCGCGCTCGGCGATCTGATGTGGGCTAAAACCAGCGACACACTGCTTATCGTCGAGCCGGGCACGCCCGCCGGCACTCAGCGGATCCTCGATCTGCGCCGGCGCTTGATCGCACAAGGCGCGCACGTGATCGCGCCCTGCCCGCACGACCGCGAATGCCCGCTCATCGCGTCTTCAAGCGACGTGGGAGCCGGTTTACGTGAAGAAAACGCGTCAAAACAAAAAGCCCCGCCGGACTGGTGCCACTTCGTGCAGCGGCTACCGCGATCGCGCGCGCATAAACACCTGAAGAACGCAGAACTTCCCTTCGAGGACGAAAAATTCAGCTACGTGGCGTTGTCGCGTTCGTCCTCGCCGCGACACCCCGCGCGCGTGCTCGCGCAGCCCCTCGTCACCAAAGTCGCGGTGACAGCAAAACTTTGCACGGACGACGGCCTTTCGATCGCCACCATCGCGCGACGCGACAAATCTGCGTATGCGCGCTACCGGAAGTTCGACTGGGGCGATGCGATTTTCGATTTGAAAAAAGTACGCGCGGAATAATTTTCGCATCTGGACGTTTATCTGGCTGACGCACTCGCGTCCTCATCACGAGTCATCAGGAGTGGAGCTGCAATGTCCAGGACATTCGCCGCAGTAGCGGCTTTGACTTTTATTCTCGCGTCATCGGCGGCATCAGCGCAGATGCTGAAGACGGCCGACACGGCAAAGGGCAAGACCTTCGTCGACGATAAAGGCATGACGCTGTACACGTTCGACAAGGACGCTGGCGGCAAGTCGGCATGCAACGGACCTTGCGCGGAGAACTGGCCGCCGCTGATGGCCGCCACCGACGCCAAGGCTGCCGGGGATATGACCATCGTCGCCCGCGACGACGGCAAGAAGATGTGGGCCTACAAGGGCAAGCCGCTTTACACTTTCAAGAAGGATACCAAACCGGGCGATACCACCGGCGACGGATTCCTCAATGGTGCGTGGCACATGGCCAAACCGTAACTGCCACGGAGCCCGCTTCCCAACCGGGAGCGGGCCGCCCGATGAGACGGCGAGCATTGAACCATCCTCGCCGATCTGACGACCAAGTGGGGCTGCCTCTCCCGCGGCCCCTGCCGCGCGGCCCTGTTTTCGTTTACGGTTGCCCCCGCATTCGTCGTCTCATCAGGAGCCTTGCCCATGTCGACCGGCTGGATTGTTCTCGGCGTCATCGTCATCCTCGTTCTGTTCGCGTTTGCCGCCTATAACCGGCTGGTCGCGCTCAGCCAGCGCGTCGGCCAGTCTTTCGCCGACATCGACGTGCAGCTCAAGCAGCGCCACGACCTGATCCCGAACCTCGTCGAAACCGTAAAAGGCTATGCCGCGCATGAGCGCGGAACGCTCGACGACGTCATCAAGGCGCGCAACTCGGCCATGTCGGCGCAAGGACCGGCGCAGGTCGGCGCCGCGGAGAATCAATTGACCGGCGCGCTCGGCCGATTGATCGCTTTGTCGGAGGCCTATCCCGACCTCAAGGCCAACGCCAACTTCCAGCAACTCGCCAGCGAACTGTCCGATCTCGAGAACAAGATTGCCGCCAGCCGCCGCTTCTTCAACAATGCGGTTCAGGAATACAACACCGGCATCCAGCAGATGCCGGCGGCGCTGTTCGCCGGCGCTTTCGGCTTCACCAAGAAAGACTTCTTCGATCTCGGTGCATCGCGAACGGAGGTCGAGGCAACGCCGCAGGTGAAGTTCTGAGCGGGACGAACAACATGGCGCGTCATTCCGGGACGATCCGAAGGATCGGACCCGGAATCTCAACCAGAACAATGCACCTCGGGATTCCGGGTTCACGCTGTCGGCGAGAACGCAAGGCGTTCGTCGCCATGCGTGCCCCGGAATGACGGATGGGAGCGCCACGCATGGCAGCCTACGGTCTCTACACGCACATCGCCTCGAACAAGATCCGTTCGATGCTGCTGCTTGCCGGGCTGTTCTTGCTGATCTACGTGATGGTGTTCGCCGGCGCACTGATCGCTGAGGTTGTTCTCCGTGGCACCAGCCGCACGGCGATGTTCTATCTCAACGGCGCATGGCGCGATCTGATCGTCGCATTCCCGTATGCCACTGCAGCCTCCGTGCTGTGGATCGTAATCGCCTATTTTTTCCACCAGTCAATCATCGACGCCGTCACCGGCGGCCATGACGTGACCCGCAAGGAACAGCCGCGGCTCTACAACCTGCTCGAAAACCTGTGCATCTCGCGCGGCATCCCGATGCCGAAGCTGAAGGTGATGGAGAGTGACGCGCTCAACGCCTTCGCCACCGGCCTGAACCGCCGCCAATATGCCGTCACCGTCACCACAGGCCTGATGAAGGGACTGAACGACCGCGAAATGGAGGCTGTGCTCGGCCACGAGCTGACGCATATCCGCAACGGCGACGTGCAACTGATGGTGATCGCGGTGATCATCGCAGGCGTGGTCGGATTCGTCGCCGAGCTGGTTTTTCGCATCTTCCAAGGCGGCGCGAGAATCGGCGGTGGAAGCTGGAGCTCGTCCGGCTCGTCGTCCGGCGGCAGCTGGGGCGGTTCGTCGAGATCCTCGTCGTCTGGCGGAAGCAGCGACAGCAAAGGCGGCGGTGGCGCCATCGTTATCCTGCTGCTCGCAGCGGCCCTGATTGCGCTGGCCTGGTTCCTGTCCCAGGTGGTGCGGCTGGCGCTGTCGCGCTCGCGCGAGCTGATGGCCGATGCCGGTTCGGTGGAACTGACCAAGGATCCGGACGCCATGATCTCGGCGCTGCGCAAGATCGAAAATCGCGGCGAATTACCGGGCGCGACCTCGGCCGTGATGGAGATGTGCATCGACAACCCGCGTGAAGGGTTTACCGACCTGTTCGCCACTCACCCGTCGGTCGATGCGCGGGTGCGCGCGCTGGTGACGTATGCCGGCGGGCACGATCCCGGCCCGATGCGGTCGCACTACCAATATGAGCGCGACCAGACCGGCGACCCCGAGACCGCACATCTTCCCGATGGATCGTTGCCGCACGGTCCCTGGAGCGATCCCGCGCCGTCGCCCGCTCCCAAGGGTCCATGGACCAGTTCAGCGGGAAACCAGAACTAGCGTCACCCGAGGCTTGGCCGGGGCCGGGGGTTACAGCTCAACCTGCTCAATCTATTAACGAATTCCGCAGGATTAACCCTGTCTGCGGTCTAATCAATTGAATTATCCCTTGTTTCTGCCATGTTCGCGCCCAAAGCAGACATATCGTCAGACATATTGTCAGACTTGGGGACATTCCAGATCGCGCGGGTGCGGCTCACGTGGTTTGTGGATTTCAATTTTACGAAGGGGTCTCATGGCGAAGCCAGCAGTGATTGTGGTCGGCGCGGACAAGGGCGGCGTCGGCAAGACAACGGTATCGCGCACCGTGCTCGACTATTTCAGCGCCAACAACGTCCCGACCCGGGCGTTCGATACCGAATCGCCACGCGGCACACTGAAGCGCTTTCACCCTGAGATTACCGAGATCGTCGACATGACGACCACGGCCGATCAGATGAAGATCTTCGATACGCTGAACAACGACGTGCCCTCGGTGACCGTCATCGACGTCCGCGCCGGACTGCTCTCCCCGGCTCTGGCCTCGCTGCGCGACATCGGGTTCCTCGATGCGGCGAAGTCGGGGCAGATCACCTTCGCGGTGTTCCACATCCTCGGACCCTCGATCGCCTCGCTGGACGAGATCGCGGAGACCGCGAATTTCATGCAGGGCGCGAAGTATTTCCTGGTGAAGAACTTCATCAACAACACCAGTTTCTTCGAGTGGGATCAGGCGACCTACAATTCGTATTTCCACAAGATCAAGGATGCGACCGAGATCACCATCCCGAAGCTCAACGAAATGGCCTACGAACAGGTCGAGGTCTCCTCGGTGCCGTTCCTCAAGTTCGTCGCCAACAAGGGCCCGAAGGACGAGGCCGCCAACTACTCGTTCGTGCTGCGCGGCTATGTCCGCCACTGGCTCGCCAATGTCTGGAGCGAATTCGATCGCATCAAGCTGACCGACATCGTCGGCTCCAAGGACAAGGGCAGCTCTCGGACAAGTGGCAGCGAAAAATAGCTGAAACGCTGGCAGGTTCAGGTTAAAACGCGGCACAGATCGCCCGATAGAGCCTGAATGCCCCGTACTCCCATCTACATCATCTGTTCGCCGCGGCCGCAGGTCGGCAAGACCCTGGTCGCGCGCCTGCTGGGCGAATTCCTGCTGCTGCAGCGTGGCGACGTGGTCGCCTTCGACGTCAATCTGAAGGAACCGTCGCTGCTCGATTTTCTACCGCATCACACCGAAACCGCCGAGGTCGACGACACCTTCGGCAAGATGGCTCTGATGGATCGGCTGATCGTCAGCGACGGCGTCGCCAAGATCATCGACCTCGGATATCACGCCTTCGACGAATTCTTCAAAATGGTCGATGAGATCGGATTCTTGAAGGAGGCGGCCCGGCGCAACGTTTCGCCGATTATTCTTTTCATGCCCGACAACGATCGCGCGTCCGCGCGCAGTTATCAGACGCTCCGTGACATCCTGCCGCCACGCGCGATCGTCACCGTCGACAACGAATTCGTCTTGCGCGGAGAAATGCCCGAAGCCTTCGTGCATGGCCGGGTGCTGCGCATCGGTGCGCTGCCCGTGTTCCTGAAGACCTATATCGACCGCCTGACCTTCTCCTTCACGGACTATCTCCGCACCGAGAAGGATTCATCCACCGAGTTGCACCAGTGGATCCGGCAGAACTATTTCAGCTTTCGCGAGCTGGAGTTGCAGGTGGCATAGCGGCGGATGATATGCACCCTCCCCTGGAGGGTAAAAAAGTTCAATGCCCGCCGAACGCCATCAGCGTTCGTACCGGCACATCCATCGCGCGCAGCTTGTCCGCGCCGCCGAGATCCGGCAAATCGATAATGAAGCACGCGGCGACAACGTTGGCGCCGATCTGCCGCAACAGCTTCACCGCGCCTTCGGCCGTGCCGCCGGTCGCGATCAGGTCGTCAACCAGGACCACACGCTCGCCGGGATGAATGGCATCGACATGCATTTCCATCTCGTCGGTGCCGTATTCGAGCGCATAGGCCATCCGCACGGTCTGATGCGGCAGCTTGCCTTTCTTGCGGATCGGCACAAAGCCGGCTGAAAGCTGATGCGCGACAGCACCTCCAAGGATGAAGCCCCGCGCTTCGATACCCGCGACCTTGTCGATCTTCGAGCCCGCCCACGGATGCACCAGTTGATCGACCGCGCGGCGGAAGGCGCGCGCATCGCCCAGCAGCGTCGTGATGTCGCGAAACATGACGCCTGGTTTCGGATAGTCCGGGATGGTGCGGACAGCGGCCTGCAAATCGTCTTCGAAGGTCATGATTACTTCTTTGCCAAATTCGGAACTGGAAAGGTTGCTAAGCCCACGGACTGCTCCCCTCCCCCTTGCGGGGAGGGGTTGGGGGTGGGGGTCCTGAGAACAGCAGCGCCCCGCACCATTCACCCCCCTCCCCGACCCTCCCCCGCAAGGGGGGAGGGAGACAGAGCAAGCCGAAACGCATTCTCGACAATCCGCAAGCCGACTTCGCCGCCCAGCGACATCAGCGACTCCGGATGAAACTGCACGCCGCCGACCGGCAGCGTCTTGTGTTCGATCGCCATCGCCACACCATCGTCGGTCACAGCTGTCACCTGCAACACATCGGGCATGCCGTCGCGCTCGACATAGAGCGAATGATAGCGGCCGATCACGATTTCATTGGGCAGGTTCTGCATCAGCCGCCCGCCGCGATTTTGCACGCGCGACGGCCGCCCATGCGCGGGTTGCGCAAGCTGGCCGAGTTGACCGCCAAAATATTCGCCGATCCCCTGCACGCCGAGGCAGACCCCGAACACCGGCAATTTTTTGCCAAGTGCCGTATCGATGGTTTTGGCCATGCCGAAATCCTCGGGCCGGCCGGGACCGGGCGACAGCACCAGCAGGTCGTAGCTCTGCGTGTTGAGCATGTGCTGCGCGTGAACGTAGCGCACCACGGTCACGCTGGCGCCGACTTGACGAAAATAATCCGCCAGCATGTGCACAAAGCTGTCGTCGTGGTCGATCAGCAGCACGCGCTTGCCGGAGCCGGTGGCGTCGGGCGCAAACGCCGACAGCGGCTTCGGCGCATCGCCGCGCAGCGCCTGGAACAGCGCTGCCGCCTTGGTTTGGCATTCCTTGTCCTCGAGCTCGGGCTTGCTGTCGAACAGGCAGGTCGCGCCGACGCGCACCTCAGCCAATCCGTCCTTCATGCGGATGGTGCGGATGGTCAGGCCGGT
Organism: Pseudomonadota bacterium; assembly: GCA_041691515.1. GTDB lineage: Bacteria > Pseudomonadota > Alphaproteobacteria > Rhizobiales > Xanthobacteraceae > Nitrobacter. The sequence continues at coordinate 7,099 of JBEPUM010000005.1, forward strand.
GTTGATGCCGCCGTCGAACCCGACGACGCCGAACGCGCCCGCGTACCAGCGCCGCGACGAGCGCTCGTGATCCTCGACAAATTGCATCGCCCACTTCTTGGGCGCGCCGGTCACCGTCACCGCCCAGGCATGGGTCAGGAACGCATCGAGCGAGTCATAGCCGGGGCGCAAAATTCCCTCGACATGATCGACGGTGTGAAACAGCTTTGAGTAGGTTTCGATCTGCCGCCGTGCGAGCACTTTAATCGTTCCCGGCATACAGATGCGGGCCTTGTCGTTGCGATCGACGTCGGTGCACATGTTGAGCTCGAACTCATCCTTCTCCGAATTGAGAAGTTCGCGGATTTGCTCGGCGTCGCCGATCGCATCGGCGCCCCGCGCGATGGTGCCGGAGATCGGGCAGGTTTCGACCCGGCGGCCGTCGCTGCGCACGAACATTTCCGGCGAAGCCGAGACGAGGAATTCGCCATCGCCGAGATTGACCAGTCCGCCATAAGGCGACGGATTGATCCGGCAGAGCCGCTGAAACACTTCCGCCGGCGAGCGTTCGCAGGGTTCAGCGAACAATTGCCCGGGCACCGCCTCAAAGAGATCACCACGTGCAAAAGATGCGCGGGCCGTTTCCACCGTGGCCTGATACTCGCCCGGTGCGTGATCGGAAAAGCCCTGGCGCGGCGTCTTTGCATAGACGCTCTCCGGCGTGTCGTTCGGGAGGCCCTTTGTCGATTTACCCTTCCATTCGAAATCATAGCTTAGGACGACGCCGCGACCGGTGGCGCGGTCGTAGGCCAGAAGGCGGTCGGGCACGTAGAGCACGATATCGCGCTGATCGGCCTCGCGGGCGCGCTTCTGCTTGAGATCTTCCATCTGGAACACGAGATCGTAGGCGAACGCGCCGAACAGGCCAAGCATGGGATCGGCCGATGACGCGAACACCGCCACCAGCGCCCGCACCAGCGACATCACACTGGAGCGCCGCGTGCGCTGATCCTCCTCCACCGGCGCATCGCCGCGCACGATATGACCGGCAAGACGCTGCGCGCTCCGCTCGGTGATAACAGCGCAAGGCTCGTTCAGAGTGTCGGCGAGAAACGCGATCAGCACCTCGCCGCGCGGATTCAGCGCTGCGGTGGAAAAATTCAGACCTGTGGTTTCGAGCCGCAGCGGCGGATCGGCAAAGCCGAGATCGAAGCTTTCATAGCGGCCGGGCACCGTGGTGCCGGACGACAGCACGACGCCACGCCGCCGGTCGAGCAGATCGATCAGATCGTCCAGCCTGGCGCCACCGGTGAAATGCTCGATCAAGCGCGTCACGGCGAGACCGCTGGCTGTGGCGTAATCGCTCTCGGCGGGAAGGGAAAATACGGTTCTATTCATTTGTCCTCGCTAACACGCAGGGCAAACGAACAGAAGACCGTCGCGCACTGCGTTGACGGCCACTGACGATCAAAATTGAAGCAAAATCGCACCGGCCACCTTTAGAAGGTGGGCCACCAGAGACGGGACTGGCTGATAACGGTGTTCATGACCGGGAAAACATCATCCTGACGGCACGATGTCAAGAGCGTTCGTCTGCAGCGGAAAATCGCTTCAACATCGGATAGGACGATGTGGTGCCGAATTTGCCTTCGGGCACCCCCACTTGCTGGTATCCGGACGCGAGGTAAAATCGCCGGGCCGTCTCAGTGCTAATGAGATGGCTGGTATCGTTACCGAACGCTTGCGCTGTTGCTTCGAGCTGCGCCAGCATGGCGCGGCTGACGCCCCGGAAGCGCGCATCCGGCGAGACGTAATTCAACGTGATCTCGCCATCGTCCCTGACGGCACCGACCGCAAGTACGGCATCATTTTCGACCGCGACGAGGACTCGATTACCGGCGTCCTCGATCCACGTCTTGAAATTTTCCGGAGTTTTGTTGGCAAGCCATCGGGCCAGAATCGTCGGATTATTGTGATGATCGCTGCCGCACAACTCGGCGATCGACCGGCGCATGACCGCACAGGCCGCCGCTGCGTCCTCGTCGCGAGCTTCGCGGATCGCCATGCCCTGCATCCGTCCACTCACTTCCATGAATTCAGCGCCTCTGGTTCTGCCCGCGAGTTTGGCGCAAACTTGGGCTGAAGCCAATGTTCAGGAGGCGGCCGATGACGCTGCAAGCTTTGGGATACGTCGGGTTCGGATCGGCTGCGCTCGACGACTGGCGGCAGTTCGGCACCGGACTGGTCGGCCTGCAGGCCGTGGAACGCAGCGCCTCGCTGCTCGCCTTTCGCATGGACGATCGCAAGCAACGCATCGTGATCGATCGATCGCTGCCAGAAGGCGAGCGCTTCTTCGGGTGGGAGGTGGCGGATGCGGCGGCGCTGGATGCGCTCGCTGCGAAGCTCGACAAGGCCGGCTTCGCGGTGACGGCGGAATCCCAGCCGCTCGCCGATGCGCGCCGCGTCAGCGGACTGATTTCGTTTCGCGATCCCGCCGGCAATCGGCTGGAGGCGTTTTACGGCGCTGAGATCGACGACACGGCGTTCAAGCCGGGACGATCGATTTCCGGATTTCGTACCGGGCCGCTCGGTCTCGGTCATGCGGTACTGACCGTCGAACGCATCGACGCTGTCATGTCGTTCTATGTCGACGTGCTCGGCTTCGGACTGAGCGACTATATGGAGAAGCCGTTCCGCGCCTATTTCTTCCACATCAATGCGCGGCACCACAGCCTCGCGCTGATCGAGACCGGCACCAACGGCCTGCATCACCTGATGGTGGAGCTGTTCTCGCTCGATGATGTCGGCCAGTCCTACGACGTGGCACAGGCGGGCGAGAGCCGGGTCAATGTCACGCTGGGACGTCACACCAACGACCTCATGACCTCGTTTTACGCCAAGACGCCGTCATCGTTCATGGTCGAATGCGGTTGGGGTGGACGCGATATCGATCCGGCGACATGGCGGCCGGTCGAGCTGACCGATGGTCCCAGCCTGTGGGGCCATGAGCGGGTCTGGCTGTCGCCCGAGGATCGCGAGGTCGCGCGCGAGATGCGGATGCGAGCCGCCGCCGAGGGCCGGCGCGCACCGGTCAATGTGATGGATGGCAACTACACGCGGCTCAATGGGGCCTGCCCGTGGTGGGATGGCATCAATAACCGGAACGGCTAAGCCGCCGGCGCATCGCGCTTGAAAATCGTCAGCTGGAGATGGCTGACCGCATCTTCGACCACCTCCCAACCCAGGCCTTCATACAGCGATCGCCGCGCCGGACGGGCGGTGAGAAACACGCGCGGCGCACCGATGCTGAAGGCATGATCGGCGGCATGCGCGATCAGCCGCCGTCCGACCCGTTGCGAACGGAATTGCGGTTCGATCCATACCGCGGCAACCCATGGCGTATATTGCGGCCGCTCGTCGAGATCGGATGTGATCACCGAGGCGGTGCCCGCGAACACAGGGCCGTCATGCGCGACGAACGCGCGCGGCATCTTGTCTGCAGCCAGCGTCTCGGTGAGACGCGCCGCGATATAGGCGAGCGGCACGCCATGCGGCTCCCACCAGGCGCGCCAGATCCGGTCTGCAATGCAGTCCGCGAATTCCGGGCGATCGCGTAGATTGGAGATGGTTACATGGGCGGCCATTCACTCTCGAATACGCAAGGGCGGAAACCCCGTCAATCGAATGACCGCATTTGCCTGCTCGGCGATCCGCGCTAGACTCGGGCCGTCAAGAACCGGGAGAGCATCATGGCGTTCAAGGTTGTCAGCGATAGTTTCAAGGACGGCGATTACCTCGGCAAGGATCATATCCTGTCGGCGGATTTCGGTTTCGGCTGCGCGGGCGGCAACCAGTCGCCCCATCTGCGCTGGAGCGGGGCGCCGGAGGGCACCAAGAGCTTTGCCGTCACCTGCTACGATCCGGACGCGCCGACCGGCAGCGGCTTTTGGCACTGGGTCGTCATCAACATCCCGGCCTCGGTGACGGAGCTTTCACTCGACGCCGGCAACCCAAAGAGCGGCAAGCTGCCGAAGGGCGCGCTCGAAACCCGAACCGATTTCGGCAAGGCCGGTTATGGCGGCCCCTGCCCGCCCGAAGGCGATCACCCGCACCGCTATTTCTTCACGGTCCACGCCGTCGGCGGCGACATCAGTGCCAACGCCGACACCTCCGCCGCGGTGATCGGGTTTCAGCTTCACTTCAACACGCTGGCCAAATCGGCGGTCATGGGATTGTTCAAGCGCTGAGCGGCCGCATCAATTTTGTCACTTCCACCGTCATGGCCGGACTTGTTCCGGCCATCCACGTCTTTGACCCAAACATCATCTCAAGACGTGGATGCCCGGCATAAAGCCGGGCATGACGAAGAGAAATGTCGACCGCCGGTTGACCGGCTTCGCTCCAACAAAAAAGGCTCCCGCGAGGGAGCCTTTTTGATTCATCGCGCCCAGCGCAGCTTAATGCGCGTTGGCCCAGACCTTCTTCTTGGTGAAGTACAGCAGGCCCGCAAAGATGAGCAGGAACACCATCACCTGCAATCCGGTCCGCTTGCGTTCCTCGAGTTTCGGCTCGGCAGCCCACATCAGGAATGCGGAGACGTCGGTCGCATACTGATCGACGGTCGCCGGAGAACCATCGTCATAAGTCACCTGACCGTCTGACAGCGGCTTCGGCATCTTGATGGCGTGGCCGGGGAAGTACTTGTTGTAGTACGAGCCCTGCGGAATGGTCACGCCAGCCGGCGGCTTGTCCTCGAAGCCGGTCAGGATCGCGTGGATATAGTTCGGGCCCTTCTCCTGGAACTGGGTAAAGGCATCGAAGATGAATTTTGGAAAGCCGCGCTCGTAGCCACGGGCTTTCGCCATCAGAGAGAGATCGGGTGGAGCAGCGCCGCCGTTGGATGCACGGGCGGCGTTCTCGTTCGGAAACGGCGCCGGGAACTTGTCGGCGATGCGGCCGGGACGCTCGAACATGTCGCCGGCATCGTTCGGGCCGTCCTGCACCTTGATTTCGGAAGCCAGCGCCGTGGCCTGCGCCAGCGAGAAGCCCGGACCACCGGCATCCGCCAGATTGCGATAGTGCAGCAGGTTCATCGAGTGGCAGGCCGAGCAGACTTCCTTGTAGACCTTGTAACCGCGCTGGAGCTGTCCCTCGTCGAATTTGCCGAACGGACCGGCGAACGACCATTTCAGCGACGGCGGGTTCGGCGCGTTGTGCTCCTGGGCCTGGGCTTGCGAACCGCTGCCAAGCATCAACAGACCGGCGACCGCGAATGCGACGGCTACCGAGGCCACGTATCGGCCCTTCGCCAGCACATCGTCTGCGATCGAATTCGGCACGGTCCGGGGCCGTTCAATGCGGCTCAGGAGCGGCAGCACGATCAGGAAGTAGGCGAAATAGCACACCGTCAGGATCCTTCCGGCGATCACGTAGATGCCTTCCGGCGGCTGTGCGCCGAGGTAGCCGAGGCCGAGACAGACCACGACAAAGATCCAGAAGAACTGCTTCGCCAGCGGGCGATAGCGCGACGAGCGGGTCTTGGCCGAGTCGAGCCAGGGCAGGAACGCCAGCACCAGGATCGCGCTGAACATCGCGACCACGCCGAACAGCTTGTTCGGGATCGAGCGCAGGATCGCGTAGAACGGCAGGTAATACCATTCAGGCACGATGTGCGCCGGCGTCACGCCGGGATTGGCGACAACGTAATTGTCGGGGTCGCCGAGAAAGTTCGGGATGTAGAACACGAACCAGGCGTAGAAGAGCAGGAAGCAGGACAGGCCGAACGCATCCTTGATGGTCGCATAGGGCGTGAACCGCACCGTGTCCTTCTCGGTCTTGGGCTCGACGCCGGCCGGATTGTTCTGACCCGCGACGTGCAGCGCCCAGACGTGCAGCACCACGACGCCCGCGATCACGAACGGCAGTAAGTAGTGCAGCGAGAAGAAACGGTTCAGGGTCGGGTTGCCGACCGAATAGCCACCCCAGAGCAGCGTCACGATGCTCTCGCCGACATAGGGAATGGCGGAGAACAGGTTGGTGATGACGGTGGCGCCCCAGAAGCTCATCTGGCCCCACGGCAGCACGTAGCCCATGAAGCCGGTCGCCATCATCAGCAGGTAGATGATGACGCCGAGAATCCAGAGGATTTCACGCGGCTCCTTGTAGGAGCCGTAATAGAGGCCGCGAAGCATGTGAATGTATACGGCGATGAAGAACATCGACGCACCGTTCGAGTGCAGATAGCGCAGCAGCCAGCCGTAATTGACGTCGCGAACGATGCCTTCGACCGAGTTGAAGGCCATGGTCGCTTCCGGCGTGTAGTGCATCGCCAGGATGATTCCGGTCACGATCTGCACCGCGAGCATGAACGACAAGATGCCGCCGAACGTCCACCAGTAGTTCAGGTTGCGCGGCGTCGGATAAGCCACGAACGAGGAATGGACGAGGCCGAAGATCGGCAAACGCCGCTCGATCCATTTGACGACGGAATTCTGCGGCTGAAAGTCGGATGGTCCGCTCATGATGCGATCCTGAGGAATGAAGCGACGAGCTCGGTGTAAAGCCTAGCGGCCTTAACCGATCTTGATCTTGGTGTCGGAGACGAAGGCGTAAGGCGGGACAGGAAGGTTCAACGGCGCCGGCCCCTGGCGGATGCGGCCCGAGGAATCATACTGCGAACCGTGGCACGGGCAGAAGAAGCCATCGTAATTGCCTTCGTGCGCGATCGGAATGCAGCCGAGATGGGTGCAGATGCCGATCACCACGAGCCAGTTGTCGTGACCTTCCTTGACGCGCGCCGAGTCCGGCTGCGGATCACGCAGATCAGAAACATTGACCTTCTGCGCCTCTTCGATCTGCTTCTTGGTGCGGTTCATGATGTAGATCGGCTTGCCGCGCCAGAACACCTTGATGTCCTGTCCTTCCGCGATCGGGCTGATGTCAACCTCGATCGGCGCGCCTGCGGCAATGGTGGAGGCGTCCGGGTTCATCTGGGACACCAGCGGCCAGACGGTGGCGGCTGCGCCGACCGCGGCGGCTGCACCGGTTGCTACGAAGAGGAAATCACGGCGGCTGTGTCCCGCCGAAGACGCTGTCGTCACGATTCCAAGCCCTTTCTTAGTCTGCGACCGGCGGAACCGCTCCGGCGATGCATCTTGCGAGCGGCCAGGAGAGGCTGCCGGCGCCCGCGACCCCCGCGGCGGCAGAAAGACCGCTTGCCCCGGCCAATCAGGCGGAACACACAGTCCAGAATCGTTCTATTGGCACCCTTGCCGGGCGAGCGCAAGCCCGCTATCGGCTGACCTTCGTGCAATGCACTAAATCTACTGAGAGCAGCGAATTTTCCAGCCATTTCATGAGGACCGGAAGGGCTTTGAGCGAATGCGGATTGCACTTTTTCAGCCCGACATTCCACAGAACACGGGGACGATTCTCCGACTGTGTGCCTGCCTCGGTGTCGAGGCCCATATCATCGAACCCGCCGGCTTTCCGGTCTCGGATCGCCATTTCCGCAGGGCGGGCATGGATTACCTCGATCAGGTGACGATCGTGCGTCACGATTCGTGGCCGAAATTCCAGCAATGGCGCATCGAAAAAGGCCTTCGGCTGATCCTGTTTACGACCAAGGGCGCACAGCCCTATCTGGATCATCGCTATGCCGATACCGATATCCTGCTATTCGGACGTGAATCCGCGGGGGTACCTGACGACGTCGCGGCTGCCGCCGAAGCCCGTCTGGTGATACCCGTCAGGCCAGGCTTGCGCTCGCTGAACGTCGCCATGGCCGCCGCGATGGCGCTCGGCGAAGCAATGCGGCAGACAGGACCGGACATCCTGGAAAGAGTTTTGCCGGAGAGGATTTTGTGAGTTACGCCGTCAAAGAGATTTTTCTGACCTTGCAAGGCGAAGGCGCTCATGCCGGCCGGGCCGCGGTGTTCTGCCGGTTTTCCGGATGCAATCTCTGGACCGGCCGGGAAGAGGATCGCGCTGCCGCCACCTGCCAGTTCTGCGACACCGATTTTGTCGGCATGGATGGGACGCTGGGCGGGCGATATGCCACCGCGGACGATCTCGCCGACATCATCGCCGCGCAATGGGTGGGAACCCCTCCCGACCGCTATGTGGTGCTGACCGGCGGCGAGCCGTTATTGCAGGTGGACAAGGCGTTCATCGACGCGCTGCATGCGAGAGGATTCGAAATCGGCATCGAGACCAACGGCACGATCGAGCCGCCCGAGGGCATTGATTGGCTTTGCGTCAGTCCGAAAGCCGGCGCCGATCTCGTGGTCAAGCAAGGTCACGAACTCAAACTGGTCTATCCGCAAGCGGAGAACCGGCCCGAGGATTTCACGGACCTCGCCTTCGAACGATTCTCGCTGCAACCGATGGACGGGCCTGAAGTAGCTGATAATACGGCCCGCGCCATCGACTATTGCTTGCAGCATCCGCAGTGGCGGCTCAGCCTGCAGACGCACAAGACACTTGGGATAAGATAGAACTGGGATTCACCGATGTGGGAGTTGACGAAATCGTTCGGCTTCGAGGCAGCCCATGCCTTGAGCGGCACGACGTTCGGGGAAGCAAGCGAGGAAATCCACGGCCATTCGTTTCGGGCCGACGTGACGATTCGCGGCGTTCCTGATCCAGCAAGCGGAATGGTGACGGATCTCGGACTGCTCGAACGCAGCATCGCCGACGTGCAAAAGCTGCTGGATCACAAGTTGCTCAACAACGTCCCGTCGCTGGGGCCACCAACACTCGAGAACCTGACCCGTTTCATCTGGGAGCGCGTTCAGACCGCCGGTCAGGTCACGCGCGTCAGCGTGCATCGTCCCAGTTGCAACGAAAGCTGCACCTACTTCGGACCGCAGCAATAGGCCGCGCGGATCAATTTCTCCGCGCTTTGCCGCTGCTCAAAATCTAGTTACCGCCGTTTCCAAGATAGTTCCAGACAGCCCGCCCGAAAAAGGCGAGGCTGAACGGACTTTGCATCACACCATGATCAGTCCCCAGGAGGCGTCATATGCGCTCGTCGGAAACAGCAGCCAACATGAAATCCGTCACCACCGTCGATGAGCTGATTGCGGCCACCAGGGACAAGAACGCGCATCACATCGTGGTTCGCGGCGGGCTGACCAATGCGCCGTCGATCCGCCTTGCGCCCGGACAGTCGATACGCGGCGACGGTGACGAGGCCGTAATCAGCTTCGCAGCCGACATCGACGGGCTGCAATTGTCGTCCGACAACCGGGTGCACAACGTCCGGCTCAACGCCACCGTCAACAAGCGAGCGATCTTCAACGACACCTCCGTCGACAGCCTCGGACGGATCGAACTGCGCAGCGTCACGACAACCGGCTGCGTCCAGATTCTGGCGCGCGACAAGGTGCGCGGCGGCCACGTCGATGTGAACGGTCTCGACATCATCGCGGCCGACGCCCGCGGCGAGAAAGAACGGCCGCACGGCTACGGCGTCTATGTCATCAACGGCGCCTTCACGCTGTGGAATATGCAGCAGGACACCAGCGTGGTGGTCAGCGCTGACCTCGTCGGCCTCTCCGCCGGCCGCGATGGGGCGCCGGTGCGCGGCAGCGGCATCTTCGTCAGCGGCGGCGGCGACAAGGCCGGCCGCCTCAATGTCCGGCGGCTGGAGACGGAAGCGGTCTACAGCGACGGCGGCATCGCGCCCGGCACCGCGGACCAGATCACCGGCGGCGTCTTCACGGTGTACGGCGCGTACGTCGATGTGGTGCGCAATCGCGGCCCGGTGGTCACCTACGGCGTAAACGACATGGTACTCGACAACTGGGGCGTGGTCGATCGCTGGACCGCCGAAGCGAAGATCACTTCGCATGGCCCGAGCGGCATCGGCTTCGTCAATTTCGGCATCGTGCATGAACTGAAAGTCAACGCGCCGATCGAGACCTTCGGCCAGGGCTCGCGCGGCTTCAATGTCTACACCGGCACGGTGAACCTCGCCGAGTTCGACCGCGTCATCACCCACGCCGACGGCGCGGTGGGCGTGCAGATCAGCCAGCCGATCGGCAAGCTCGTCGTACATCGCGGCATCGAGACGTTCGGCGGCACCGGCCCGTCGCTGGTCAAGGGTGTCGTTATCAACCTCTCTGCCATCGCCCTCAGCATCAAACCCGGCGGCTCGGCGCGCGAGATCGAGATCAGCGGCGGCGTCAAGACCAACGGCGCCGGCGTCAGCCCGATCGAACAACACGGCGCCATCGACTCATTGCGGGTGAGTGGGGGCTTCATCGCGGCCGGTGGCGGTTTCGACAATATCTGAGTGGAATCGCCTGCAGCCCGGCATTAGCCGCAGTTGAGGCACGGCCGGATAACGGATATCGGGTATGGCTCGTCAGCACTCGAGTTGTCCGCACACTTAGGCACGCCGCATGGATATGTCCGCTCTCGACGATCGCAAAACCCGCGCCCGCACATGGTTCGAGCAACTGCGTAACGACATTTGTGCGGCGTTCGAGAAACTTGAGGACGACGCACCAGCCGCGCTCTATCCAGGCGCCGCCGGACGCTTTGTCCGCACGCCGTGGGAGCGCATCGACCACACCGGGAAGCCGGGCGGCGGCGGCATGATGTCGATGATGCATGGCCGCCTGTTCGAGAAGGTCGGTGTGCACTGCTCGACCGTGCATGGCGAATTCGCGCCGGAGTTTCGCGCGCAGATTCCAGGGGCCGCGGACGATCCAAAATTCTGGGCATCGGGTATTTCGCTGATCGCGCACATGCGCAATCCGCATATTCCCGCCGTTCACATGAACACGCGTTTCGTGGTCACGACGAAAGCATGGTTTGGCGGCGGCGGCGACCTGACGCCGGTGCTCGACCGCAGGCGATCGCAGGACGACCCGGATACGCTGGCCTTTCACGCCGCCTTCAAGTCCGCCTGCGATGCGCATGCCGCGATCGCGCCGTACGACAAATACAAAAAATGGTGCGACGAGTATTTCCATCTGCCGCATCGCAAGGAAGCGCGCGGCATCGGCGGCATTTTCTATGACTGGCACGACAGTGGCGACTGGGATGCGGATCTTGCCTTTACACAAGATGTCGGGCGCGCCCTCCTCAAAATTTATCCCGATCTCGTGCGCCGCAACTTCAGCACACCCTGGACGCCGGCAGATCGCGACGAGCAATTGATCCGGCGCGGGCGCTATGTGGAGTTCAACCTGCTCTACGACCGCGGCACTATCTTCGGACTGAAAACCGGCGGTAACGTTGCCTCGATCCTGTCGTCGATGCCGCCGGAGGTGAAGTGGCCATGACCACGTCGCCGTTGCCTCGCGCCATGCTGATCGACATGGATGACACCATCCTTTCGGCCTACGGCCGTCCCGAGATCGCATGGAATACGATCGCGTCGGAATTCTCAGCGGAGTTCGGAGCGCTGCCGCCGCATCGGGTCGCAGCCTCGGTGCTGACGTTCGCCAGAAGCTTCTGGGCGACCGCCGAACCGGTCTGGCGGCTCAAGCTCGCAGAAGCGCGCCGTCTGACGGTGAAGGGCGGATTTGCGGCGCTCGCCGCCGAAGGACATCGCCAACTGACCGACGATCTTGCCGTTCGCGTGGCCGATCGCTTCACGACCTATCGCGAAGCGGAAATGTTCGTGTTTCCCGGCGCGCATGACGCGATCGACGCGCTGAAGGCGCGCGGCATCAAGCTCGCGCTGGTAACGAACGGCGCCGCTGACACGCAGCGTGCCAAGGTCGAGCGCTTTGAACTCGCTCATCGTTTCGATCACATCCAGATCGAAGGCGAGCACGGGTTTGGCAAGCCGGAGGAGCGCGCCTATCTGCATGCCATGGAAACGCTGGGCGTGACCGCCCGCGACACCTGGATGATCGGCGATAATCTGGAATGGGAGGTCGAGGTGCCGCAACGTCTCGGCATCTATGCGATCTGGATGGACGTACATGGCGACGGCCTTCCCGCGGGCTCGACCGTCGCGCCCGATCGCATCATCCGTTCGTTGACGGAGTTGCTGCCAGCGGAGCAATAATGGCCGTCAAAGGATGGCCCGCAGGGCGCTCGCGATCATCACGCCGCCGCCCGTGATAACGGCAAGATCGAGAATCCTCGCGTGGATATGCACCGGCAGCCGCCTGACCAGCGCGCGGGCGAGAAACGCGCTCGGAAAGGCGATAACGCCGATCAGGATCGCAAGCGCCAGTACCTGCGCGGTGATAACCCCGGCAAAACCGAACACCCCGATCTTGATGGCGCTCACGGCAACGGAGATCAGCGCATCGGTCGCGACCACCGCCGACCCCTCCAGCCCTACGGCCATGAGAAGCGACAACAGGATTACGCCGGCGCCGGAGGTGCCGCCGACAATCACGCCCCATCCCAACGAACCGAGAGCAAGACCGCGATCACCGATCCGAAGTCCGCGCCGCCGTGCCATCGCGCGCAAGGGAATGCTGGCAATCAGCATGGTGCCGATCACCAGCGATGCGCCTGCGCCGGTCAGCCGCGTATAGCCGTAAGCGCCGAGCATGGTGGTGATCGCCGCGGCCGCGCTCACGATCAGCACGCGGCGCAGATCGACATCGCGATGGAACGCGCTGACCCGGCCGATATTGGTGAAGATCGACGAAATCGCGATGATCGGCACCACCGGCGCCGCGCCGACCAGCGGTACCAGCACCAGCGGCATCAACACGCCGGTGCCATAGCCGGCCATGCCGCCGACGACAGCGGCGAACAGCGCGACGCTTGCCACGAGCAGCAATTGCAGCAGCGAGATGTCGGCGAAGCCAGAAAGCAAACTCACAGCCGATGATCGCGCGTAAAGCGCGCGACGGTCTGATCGGCGATATCAGACACCGCAGCGGGATCAAGCGGGAAATCTGCGGCAAGCCACGCGTCTTCCGCGATCGTCAGAACGTGCCCAAGCGCCGGGCCTTCCGCGATGCCGCGCGCAACGAAGTCCGCCGCCTTCAGCGGAAACACCGGCGCCTGCCAGCGCTGCGGCAGGGTCGCAAGGTTTTGCCACGATGCCGTATCGCTATCGCGACGCGCCCTCGCCCACGCCAGCATCAGCCGGTCACGGTAGCGCGGCGCGCCAAGACGATACAGCCGCCGGCGCGCCGTAGCTTCGTCCATGCCGCCGAGCCGCCACCAGCGATGCCCCATCGAGTCCAGTTGCTTCGCTTCGGCATTGGAAAGCCGTAACCGCTGTGCGATCCGCCGCGCGTCCTCGCTGACGGACACCGCAAGTGCCGCCAGCCGTCGCATCGGATCGGCGTCGAGCGCGAGTGCGTGTTCGGCGGCGATCATTGCCACGAGCGGCCCGCGATAGGTGACGCCGCCAAGCATCGCCAGCAGCAGCCCGCCATCAGCCATCGCGACAATGGCATCGACGGCGCCCTCCGCGACCAGCAGTTTCAGCATCTCCGCCCGTAATCGCTCAGCCGATAACGTGGCTAGTCCGGCGCGGCCGCGGATGCAGGCGAGAGTACCGGCCCGGTCCGACTCACCCGTGCCGTAGGCGGCATGGATGCGGAAGAAGCGGAGAATTCGTAAATAATCCTCGGCGATGCGCTGGTCGGGGTCGCCGATGAAGCGCACGCGCCTCGCCGCGATGTCGTCGAGCCCACCAACATGATCGTGCACCGTGCCGTCTGCGCTGACGGATAGACCGTTGATTGTAAAATCGCGCCGTTCCGCGTCGCGCGCCCAGTCGCGGCCGAACGCGACCTTCGCTTTGCGGCCGAAAGTCTCGATGTCCTCGCGCAACGTCGTAATCTCGAACGGCCGGCCATCGACGACGAGCGTCACGGTGCCATGCTCGATCCCAGTCGGAATGCTCTTGATACGCGCGGCGGCGGCGCGCCGAACCACCTCTTCGGGCACCGCTGTCGTGGCAATATCGATCTCACTAACCGGGCGGCTCATCAGGGCGTTGCGCACAGCGCCGCCGACCACACGCGCCTCCTCACCGTTGCCATCGAGCAATGCGAGAATGCGCGCGGCACCGCCTGTCGTCAGCCAGGACGCGTCATGAAGCGAGCGAGCCGCGCTCATTTCTCGACTCCCGGAACGAGTTTTCCGTTTTCAAGATGCGCTGGGACGTAGGTCGATCTGGGTGGGGCGCCTGAAAAGTGCGCAAGCAGGATGAAACTCAAAAGAACCAAAAGCAGCGAACCGAGTGCAAGCTTGGCGATGATATGCAGCGGCCAGGAGGTGGTCGACAGAAAGCCTGAACGGGTAGCGATCAGAAACAAGGCATAGACCGCAAACGGGATCAGGAAAATTCCGACTTCCGTGAGAACCGGACGGATCATTTAAGATAGATCCGCTCGTACAGCGCGCGCAGGATACCGGCCGTCGCGCCCCAGATGTAACGCTCCGCGTAAGGCATCTCGTAGAACGAGCGCTGCATGCCGCGGAATTCCTTCTGGCCCATCTTGTGATTGAGCGGGTCCATCAGAAATGACAGCGGCACCTCGAACGCGTCATCCACTTCTCCCGCGTTGATGCGGAGATTGAACCCCGGCTTCACCCGCGCGACCGTCGGCAGAATGCGAAAGCCGAAGCCGGTGCCATAGAGATCGAGATAGCCAATCGGCTCGACATATTCGCGCGCAAGTCCGACCTCTTCCCACGCCTCGCGCAGCGCGGCATCAACCGGGGAGGCATCGGTGGCGTCGATCTTGCCGCCTGGAAACGCAATCTGCCCGGCGTGTTCATTGAGATGCGCGGAGCGCTGCGTCAGCAGGACCGTCGGCTCGTCGCGGGCCACCACCGGGATCAGCACCGCCGCCGGCCGGATCGGCTTTTCCTGGGCAATCGCCTGCAACATGAAATCGTTGCCCTGATCGCCGGTCAGCGGAACGATGCTCGCATCGGTGAGCCCCGGCGGAATGTCGAACCGCAGCCGCGCCCGCGCGCGGTCAAAAAACTCCGCCGTGCCGACGTCCGCCGTCGCCACGCCGGTTTTCACCATCGGCTCGTTCAACCTGCGTCCCTCACCTGCTCCGCATCCGCCATCGCGAAGAACTCGCCGCCGGATTCGATCCCGAACATCATTCGGCCATCGATCATTCGCTGCTCGCCCATGTCAACAAGATCGTAGTACAGCGCCCGGGTCACTTTGGCCCAGAGGTCGGCCCGAACATGCAGATAAGGCTTCAGTCCACCGTCCTCCGCAGCCTCAAAACGCATCCGGTGCACGGAGTCGCACGGCACCCAGTCATCGACATTGGTGCGAAACCGCAGCAGCCGGCCGTTTTCGTCTTGATCCTTGACCATCTCGACGGCGAGAAAGGGCGCGTCATCAACGCGAATGCCGACCTTTTCCACCGGGGTCACGAGAAAGTGCTTGCCGTCTTCACGCTTCAGGATCGTGGAGAACAGCCGTACCAGCGCCGGCCGGCCGATCGGCGTCCCCATGTAGAACCAGGTGCCGTCGGTTGCGATTCGCATGTCCAGATCGCCGCAAAACGGCGGGTTCCACAAATGCACCGGCGGGAGGCCCTTGCCTGGCGCAGCGGCGGCGTCCCGGGCTGCTGTTGTCAGCCCGTCCAGTGACCGGTTCACCGTCTGCCCTTGCTTCGCCATGGTTTACCCTGAGGTTGATCGTCCGTTCTGGCACAAACGGTGCAAGCCCAACGAATGCAAGCCGGGTGCTGGAAACTGAACGTCGCCTCGCCACATCGTGATGCCGTTCATAACCCGAAACCTCGATAAGGTGGGGATACTTTAATTCAACGAATACATGACCTTCGCATAAGTTTAGCATGGGACTAGTGGTCCAATTCTAACATTCGCATCCCTTCGCGTCTGGTCCGTTTGCAAATGTTAGAATTAAAGGACCACTAGCAAATTCAAATTCTAGTGGAGTTTTGGATTTGACATTCGCTTCTCGGACTCGCGGCAAAGTGGGTAGCGAATGTCAAATCCACTCCACTAGCGGCATGACGACGCAATTGGCGCGGCTTCGCGCAAGGCAAGTAGCGCGATTTCGCGCAGGGAGTGATCGATGGCTGGCGCAGACTCTGCAACTGACAAGAGCGTCGAGAAACTGGAAGATGTGATCGTCCGTTCGGCCGAACAGGTCGCTGGACAAATTCGCGCGGCCAAGGAAGCGATTTCCACCGTTATCTTCGGTCAGGACCGCGTCATCGAAAATACGCTGGTGACAATCCTCTCGGGCGGCCATGCGCTCCTGATCGGCGTCCCCGGCCTCGCAAAGACCAAGCTGGTCGAAACGTTGGGCGTCACGCTCGGGCTCGATGCCAAGCGCGTCCAGTTCACGCCGGACCTGATGCCATCGGACATTCTCGGCGCAGAGGTGCTGGACGAGAGCAGCGCCGGCAAGCGATCATTCCGTTTCATCGCCGGACCGGTGTTCGCGCAGCTTTTGATGGCCGACGAAATCAACCGCGCCAGCCCGCGCACGCAGTCGGCGCTATTGCAGGCAATGCAGGAGCAGCACATCACCGTTGCCGGCGCGCGTCACGATCTGCCGAAACCATTTCACGTGCTGGCGACGCAAAATCCGCTGGAACAGGAAGGCACCTATCCGCTGCCGGAAGCACAGCTCGACCGCTTCCTGATGGAGATCGACGTCGATTATCCCGATCGGGACGCGGAGCGCCGCATCCTGTTCGAGACCACCGGCGCGGAGGAGACGCTCGCCAAGACCGCGATGAGCACCGAGACCCTTGTCGCCGCGCAACGGCTGGTGCGCCGGCTGCCGGTCGGCGACAGCGTGGTCGAAGCCATCCTCTCGCTCGTCAGGTCCGCACGTCCCGGCCCCGAAGGCGGCGAGACCGGCAAGCTGATCGCATGGGGACCAGGCCCCCGTGCCAGCCAGTCGTTGATGCTGGCCGTACGCGCCCGCGCGCTGCTGGATGGACGCCTCGCGCCCTCGATCGACGACGTGCTCGATCTCGCAGAGCCTGTCCTCAAACACCGCATGGCGCTGACGTTCTCGGCCCGGGCCGAAGGCCGCACCATTCCGGACGTGATCAAACAACTGAAGACGCGGATCGGTTAATGGTCGCAGCGGCCGAGCATGCAAGGCAGGAGATCGAAGCAGTCAGACGTGCCGACGGTGAAAGCCGGTCGCTCGCCGCGTCACTGCCGCGTCTCGTGCTGGAGGCTCGCCGTATCGCCGCCAATGTGATTCACGGCCTGCACGGACGTCGCCGCGCCGGATCAGGCGAAAGCTTTTGGCAATACCGCCGCTTTGTCTCCGGCGAGCCCTCGCAGAATGTCGACTGGCGCCGCTCCGCGCGTGACGATCATCTGTACGTCCGCGAGCATGAGTGGGAAGCGGCGCATACAGTGTGGGTATGGCCGGACCGGTCGGCTTCGATGGCCTTTGCGTCGCAACAAGCGCGCGACAGCAAGCTCGAGCGCGCCTTGATCGTAACGTTCGCGCTTGCCGAATTGCTTGTGGCCGGCGGCGAACGCGTTGGCATTCCCGGACTGATGAATCCGACCGCGAGCCGCAGCGTCATCGACAAGATGGCGCAGGCGATCCTGCACGATGATGTCAGCCGGGCCAGCTTGCCGCCATCGTTCGTGCCGTCGGCGCGATCGGAAATCGTCGTGCTGTCCGACTTCTGGTCGCCGATCTCTGACATCCGGACCATGCTTGCCGGACTGTCGGCTTCCGGTGCGCACGGCAGCCTCGTGCAGATCGTCGATCCCGCCGAGGAGACATTCCCCTACTCAGGGCGCGTCGAATTCGTCGAGCCCGAGGATGGCAGAGCGATCACCGCCGGCCGCGCCGAAAGATGGGCCAACGACTACGTCGCGCGCGTCGCGCTGCATCGCGACCAGATCCGCGCCGAAACCAACATGCTCGACTGGTTGTTCTCGACCCACACCACCGACCGCTCCGCCGCGGAACTGTTGCTGTTCCTCCACGGCGGCATGATGGTGAGCAAGGGCGGCACAGCTACCTTGGTTAAAGCGGGGCGCTCGGCATGATGTCGGCACTCCCCTTGTCGTTCCTCGAACCGCTGATGCTGCTCGGCCTGGTCAGCCTGCCGCTGCTGTGGTGGCTGCTGCGCGTGATGCCGCCGCGTCCGCGGCGGGTCGATTTTCCGCCGACGCGATTGCTGTTCGATATCGCGCCGAAGGAAGAGACGCCGTCACGCACACCATGGTGGCTGACGGCATTGCGTTTGCTCGCGGCTGCGCTGGTGATTTTCGCGGCAGCCGGGCCGGTCTGGAATCCAAAAACCGGCGTGGCGCGCAGTACGGCGCCGCTAGTCATCCTGCTCGACGACGGCTGGAGCGCTGCGTCGAGCTGGGATATGCGGATCAAGGGCGCGGATGAACTGATCGCCAACGCCGACAGCGACCGGCGCGGGGTCGCCATTGTCCCCCTATCTGAGCCGACGCGCGATATCACGCTGATGCCGGCCGGTACGGCCCGCGTGGCGCTGCGCCAGCTATCGCCGAAGCCTTACGCTGTCGAACGCGTGGAGACGCTACCGTCGATCGATCGCTTCCTGAAGGCAACCGGTGACAGCGAGATCGTCTGGCTGTCCGATGGCGTCGACACCGGCCGCGGACCGGAATTCGTCGACGGTCTTCGCAAGGTGATCGGCAATCGCACCTTGACCATCTTCGAAGGCGGCGCACCGCCGGCCCATGCGCTGGTCGCGGCCGAAAATGCGGCGGCAAAAATGACCGTCAAGGTGCTGCGCGCCAATGCGAGCGGGCCGGCCACCGGCATCGTCCGGGCGCTCGATCAGAAGGGCTCGCCGATCGGCGAAACGCACTATGGGTTTCCGCCGCAAGACCGTGAAACCGAAGCTGCGTTCGACCTGCCGGTGGAGTTGCGCAACGACATCGCCCGTCTGGAAATCGCGGGCGAGCGATCCGCGGGCGCGGTGCAACTGCTCGACAAGCGCTGGCGCCGCCGCGCCATCGGCATCGTCAGCGGCGCTACAACGGACACTGCGCAGCCATTGCTCGCGTCGACGTTCTATCTGACACGCGCACTGGCGCCGTTTGCCGATGTCCGGCTCGGCGACAAGGGCGCCCCGCAAGAGGTGATCAGTCAGTTCCTGGATCAGAAGCTGCCGATGATCGTGATGGCCGATGTTGGAACGCTGTCACCCGAGATCCGCGAGCGCGTCGACACCTGGCTCGACCATGGCGGTGTGCTCGTGCGGTTCGCAGGACCGCGGCTGGCGCAGGCCGACGACGATCTGGTGCCGGTGAAATTGAGACGCGGCGGCCGCAGTCTCGGCGGCAGCCTGACATGGGAGAAGCCGCAACATCTCGCATCGTTCGCAGCCAATGGACCGTTCGCGGGCCTTGCGGTGCCGAAGGATGTCACCGTCAGCCGGCAGGTGCTGGCTGAACCCGACGCGGCGCTCGCGACCAAGAGCTGGGCGTCGCTTGTTGACGGGACACCGCTCGTGACCGGCGAGCATCGCGGCAAGGGTCTGCTGGTCCTGTTTCACATCAGCGCCGACATGCGCTGGTCCGATCTGCCGCTGTCCGGCACCTTCGTCGAAATGCTGCGGCGGATCGTCGATGCCTCCGGTTATACCGCGAACACGGGCCAGACCGCAGCCACCGATACCAAGGCCGAAACCGTAGCTCCCTTGCTTACGCTCGACGGTTTCGGCGCGTTCGGACCACCGCCGTCCACGGCCAAGCCGCTGCCGGTCGACTACCGCGACCGCGGCACGATCGAGCATCCGCCCGGTTTCTACGGCCCTGCCGACGGGCCGATTTCCGTCAACACACTCGCCGCGGCTGACCGGATCGCGCCGCTCGATACATCGGCACTCCAGGCGCGCCGGGCGAGTTTCACCAATGCCGAGCCGCGCGATCTCAGAGGCATCCTGCTGTCGTCGGCGCTCGCGCTGTTTCTGATCGATGCCATTATCGTGGCGCTGCTTGGCGGCGGTCTCGCCGCGCTGCTTCGGCGCCGCGCCGCCCATGCTGCGCTGATCATCGCGCTGGCTTTGGGCGCCGCTCTGATGCCGTCGTCCTCCCGCGCCGACAGCGCCAGCGACGAGTTTGCGATGAAAGCCACCGCGCAAACACGGCTCGCTTACGTCGTGACCGGCAACGCCGACGTCGACAACATCGTCAAGGCCGGGTTGAGCGGGCTGACGCTGTTCCTCGCGCAACGCACGGCGCTGGAAGCCGGCGAACCTGTCGGCATCGATCCGGCGCGAGACGAACTGGCGTTCTTTCCGCTGATCTACTGGCCGGTCGTGCCGGGGGCTCAGAAACCGCCGCAAGAGGCCATCAACAAGATTGACGCCTACATGAAACAAGGCGGCACCGTTCTGTTCGATACCCGTGACGCGATCGAAGCCCCGCCCGGCGCGGGCGGCGAATCCCAGACGCCGGGCATGCAAGCGCTGCGCAACATCCTCTCCTCGCTCGATGTTCCCGAACTCGAGCCGGTGCCGCGTGAACACGTTCTGACCAAGACGTTCTATTTGCTGCGCGATTTTCCGGGCCGCTATACGACCGGCCAGACCTGGGTCGAAGCGCTGCCCCGCGATGAGAACGACGATTCTGCGTCGCGGCCGGCGCGTGGCGGCGACGGTGTCTCGCCAATCATCATCACCTCCAACGACCTGGCGGGTGCATGGGCGATGCGGCCCGACGGCCAGCCGATGTTGCCGCTCTCTCCGGGGGAACCGCGACAACGCGAATTCGCATTCCGCGCCGGCGTCAACATCGTGATGTACACGCTGACGGGCAACTACAAGGCCGATCAGGTTCATGCGCCGGCGCTGATCGAACGGCTGGGGCAATAGGGTCACCGCATGCAGTATGGCATCGCCTTTACCCCGCTCGTTCCCACGTTTGTGCTGTGGACCGCGCTTGCTGCGATCGCCGTGATCGCGGTTATGCTGTTGCTCGGCCGCGCACGCGGCGCGGCAGTGCGCGTTGCGGCGCTGGCGCTGATTCTGCTGGCGCTCGCCAATCCATCCTTCACCCGCGAGGAGCGCGAACCGCTGTCCTCGGTCGCGGCTGTCATCGTCGACAAAAGCCCGAGCCAGAATTTTGGCGACCGCACCGATCAAACCACGAAGGCGCGCGAGGCGCTGGTCAATCGTCTCAAGCAAATCAAGGGCCTTGAGGTTCGCGTTGTCGATGCGGGTCAGGCAGACGGCGAAACCGACGGCACCAGGCTGTTCACCGCGTTGTCATCCACGCTGTCGGATGTGCCGACCGATCGCGTCGCCGGCGCCTTCCTGATCACGGACGGGCGCGTTCACGATATCCCGGCCAATCTCGCCGCGCTCGGGTTCCAGGCCCCCGTCCATGCGCTGATTACCGGACACAAGGGCGAGCGCGACCGCCGCATTGCGATTACCGCAGCGCCGCGCTTCGGCATTGTCGGGCAGACCCAGACCATCACCTACCGGCTCGACGACCAAGGCGTCAGCGGCGAGCGGGCCAAGGTGGTCGTGCGCCGCGACGGCGACGTGATCAACGAGCGCACCGTTCTGAGCGGGCAAACTGTCAATGTCGATGTCGGCATCAAACATGCCGGGCAAAACATCATCGAGATCGAGGCGTCGCCGCTGGAAAACGAACTGACGCTGGTCAATAATCGCGCCGTGGTTCCGATCGACGGCGTCCGCGACAAACTGCGGGTGCTGCTGGTATCGGGCGAGCCGCATTCCGGCGAGCGCACATGGCGCAATCTCTTAAAATCCGACCCCAGCGTCGATCTGGTTCACTTCACGATTTTGCGTCCGCCCGAGAAGCAGGACGGTACGCCGATCAACGAACTGTCGCTGATCGCATTCCCGACGCGCGAGCTGTTTCAGCAGAAGATCAACGAATTCCAGTTGATCATCTTCGACCGCTACGCGCGCCAGGGCGTGCTGCCGATCGCGTATTTCGATAACATCGCGCGCTATGTGCGCGCGGGCGGCGCCGTGCTGGTCTCGGCCGGTCCCGATTATGCATCGACCACCAGCATCTGGCGTACTCCGCTGGATACGGTGCTGCCCGCCGAACCGGTTGGCGTTACCGAAAAACCCTTCTACGCGCGGCTGAGCGATGCCGGCAAACGTCATCCGGTCACTCGCGGGCTTGAGGGGTCGGCGAGCGATCCACCGCATTGGAGCCGGTTTTTCCGCGAGGTCGACACCCGCAACGCTTCAGTACCGCCGGTCCTCACCGGCGCCGATGGCAAGCCGTTGTTGCTGCTGTCGCGCTATGGCGAGGGCCGTGTCGCGCTGCTGTTGTCGGATCACATCTGGCTGTGGGCGCGCGGTTACGAGGGCGGCGGCCCGCATCTCGATCTGCTGCGGCGGATGTCGCACTGGCTGATGAAGCAGCCCGAACTGGATGAAGAGGCGTTGCGGCTTGTCGTCCACGGCAAGGATCTCGTCGTGCAGCGTCAGACCATGGCCGACAGCGTCACGCCGGTCGTGGTGACGTCGCCCTCCGGCAAGACACGCGAACTCACGCTCAGCGCCGGCGAACCCGGCCTCTGGAAAGCGACATTGACGGCCGACGAACTCGGATTGTGGCAGGCGACCGACGGCACGCTGAAGGCGCTGGTCAATGTCGGCCCCGTCAACCCCAAGGAATTCTCCGAGGTGACGTCGACCGTGGATGAGCTCAAACCTCTCGCTCAAGCCAGCGGCGGAGATGCACGGCGGATCGCTGACGGCTCCGGCGTCGATATTCCGCGTATCGTTCCGGTTCATGCATCGAGCGTGTTTCGCGGCGATGGCTGGATGGGTGTGCGGATGCGCGACGCCAGCGTGGTCCGTGGCGTCGGCGTGCTGCCGGTGTTCGCCGGATTGATCGGCCTGCTGCTGCTGCTTGGCGCCTTCGCCGCGACATGGCTGCGCGAAGGACGCTGATGCTGCTTCGACCCGCGCGCGCCGTTGCACGAAGCCCACGGTTGCCGAATTTGGCCTGACCCGTTGACATCGGCGGATAATCCCTGCGATGTTATATTATAACATCGGAGTTGCCGGCGGGCCGGTCTTCCGCGAGATGGGGCGTTCGTTTCGATGAAGTGGTTCCGGTCGAACATCAAACATGGATCGCGGCTCGCGCTGCTGGCGCTCGCAATCCAGCTGGTGATGTCGTTCGGGCACACGCACGGGGCCGCCGCCCTTGCCGCGCCCGCCATGCAGGCCGACACGGACGGAGCCCGTCTCGCGGCCGCCCAAACGCTGGCCGCCAAGGAATTGGCAGCACAAACTTCATCGGTAGCGGCCGCGACTCCAGCCAAGCCTGCACCTGGTCACGATCAGGACAGCGATCACTGCGCGATCTGCGCGGTCATGGCGCTCGCGGGCACGGTGCTGTTCACCGAGCCTCCGGTATTGCTGTTGCCCGAGGCGTATCATTTCCTCTACCTGACGACCGACGCTGAATTTAATCACCTCGAATCGCAGCGTATCGTTTTCCAGCCCCGCGCCCCTCCCACCTCCTGACATCGACCGCATGATGATCCGACGGATCTGCCCCGCAAGCGCGGGAGATCCCGAGGAGCAACGTCGAAATCAACCTGTCGCTCATCGACAGGGAGCCGCCTTCCAGATTCATCGATGACGATGAACCCGATCGCGGCTCTGTCAGGATCGGAAAAATGCCCCTCTCAATCAGACGTGCGTTGCTCGCTTCCACCTCGGCTTCGCTGCTGTGGTGCGGCCTCGGAACCAGCGCCACGGCGCAGGACGCGCCGGCCAGCGGCGGCACGACAATGCTTCCCGAAATCAAGGTGACCGCGCCGCGCCGCGCGCAACATCCGCGCCGGCCCAAAACCCACGTCGCGACCCAGCAGCATCGGCAGGAGCCGCAGACGCCGCCGCCAACCGCCGCCGAGGCGCTGGCCGCGAAGACTACAGCCCTCGATAACGCGCGCAGCGCCATCGTCGCACCGGTGGGCACATCTCCATACGAAATCAATCATCAGGCCATCGAAGCGCTACCGCAGGGCACCAACGCGACGCTGGACAAGGTGCTGTTGCGGGCGCCAGGCGTGACGCAGGATTCGGCCGCGAGCGGCGAACTGCATGTGCGTAACGAGCACGGCAATCTGCAATACCGCATCAACGGGATCGCACTGCCCGACGGCGTCGGCGGCTTCGGCCAGATCTTCGACACCGCACTGGTCGGCAACATGTCGCTGATCACGGGCGCGCTGCCTGCGCAATACGGGCTGCGCACGGCGGGCGTGATCGATATCACGACCAAAAGCGATGCGTTCAACAACAGCGGCAGCGTCAGTGTTTACGGGGGTAGCCGTGGCACCATTACGCCAAGCTTCGAGTACGGCGGCACGGTCGGGCAGACGCAATATTTCGTTTCGGGACGCTATTTCGGAAGCGATATGGGACTCGAAAACCCGACATCGTCCCGCCACGCCATTCACGATCATACCGATCAGGAAAAAGGCTTCCTGTACCTTTCGACCGTGCTCGATCCCACTAGCCGCCTGACACTGATCAGCGGCGTCTCGAACGGCAGCTATCAAATTCCGAACAATCCCGGACAGACGCCGGCCTTCACGGCGTTCGGCGTTTCCAATTTCGATTCATCGCAACTCAACGAGCGGCAGCACGAGTTCAACCAGTTCAACGTGCTCGCCTATCAGAAGTCGGTCGACGACATCGACTACCAGATTTCCTACTTCAACCGGTACAGTACGCTGCATTTCACGCCGGATCCGATCGGCGACCTGGTCTTCAACGGCGTCGCGTCCGACGTCTATCGCCGCAGCGTCGTCAACGGCATTCAGGAAGATACGGCGTGGCGCGTCGGCTATGCGCATACGCTCCGTTTCGGCTTTACGGCCAGCGCGGAGAATTCGCTGGTCAACAACACATCGACCGTGCTGCCGCTCGATGGCGCGGGCAACCTGTTCGACGCGCCGTTCACGGTGATCGATTCGAGCGCCAAGACCGGATATTTGTTCGGCACCTATTTGCAGGACGAATGGAAGATCAACAGCCAGTGGACGCTGAACGCCGGCCTGCGTTTCGACCAGATGGAGCAATACATCAGCGCCAACCAGTTGAGCCCGCGCATCAGCCTGACCTGGAAGCCCTTTGAAGGCACCACGTTCCATGCCGGCTATGCGCGCAACTTTACGCCGCCGCCGCAGGTGCTGGCGGCCCCGACCAACCTCGCGCTTACGCAGAACACGACGCAGCAACCCGGCGTCACGGCCAACGATCCGGTCCTGCCTGAGCGGTCGCATGTCTTCGACGTCGGGGTGATCCAGAAGATCTACGCCATCCCCGGCCTCGAGGTCGGCCTCGACGCCTATTACAAGAAGGCAAAGGATTTGCTCGACGACGGGCAATTCGGTGCGGCTTACGTGCTGACCGCGTTCAACTACGAGCGGGCGGAAAACGCCGGCGTCGAATTCAAGACCACCTACAGCAACGGCAACTTCCGCGCCTACGGCAACGTCGCATGGGGCAAGCAGATCGCAACCAATGTGATCTCGAACCAGTATCTGTTCGATGCCAGCGATCTTGCCTACATCGCCGGCCATTACGTCTACACCGACCACGCCCAGCTCTGGACGGCATCGGCCGGCGCCTCCTATCTGTGGCGCGGCACGCGGTTCAGCACTGACTTCATCTTCGGCAGCGGCCTGCGCGCCGACAGCCCCGATGGCGTTCCGAACGGCGGCCATGTGCCGTCCTACACTCAGGTCAATCTTGGCGTATCGCACGATTTCAACATCGTCAGCGCGGCCAAGCCGACCACGCTGCGGTTCGATGTCGTCAACCTGTTCGACAGCGTCTACCAGATCAGGGACGGCTCGGGGATCGGCGTGTTCGCGCCGCAATACGGACCGCGCCGCGGGTTCTATTTCGGCATTTCGCAGAAGCTCTAGGGTGCTGCGTCCGGCGCGAACGCCCAGTCCGGCCGCACCATGCCGGAGACGCCATCGAAGGCGCCGGGAACGAGTTCGCACACCAGCAATCGCGCCCGGTCGACCGGGCCGGGCATGTCGACTTGCCCTTTCGGAATCGCCTTGAAACCGACGCGGCGGTAATAGGCTTCGTCGCCGACCAGCACCACGAGACGACGGCCCTTCGTCTTTGCATCGCCGATCGCGCGATCGAGCAACGCGCGGCCGACTCCGCGATCACGAAATGGCGGTTCGACCGTAAGCGGGCCGAGCAGGAGCGCGGGCGTATCGCCGATACAAACCGGCAACTGCCTGACCGAGCCGACCAGCAGCGTGCCGATACGGGCGGTGAAGGAGAGATCGAGCAGATGATCGACATGCTCGCGCAGCCGATACGCGCTCAGCACGAAGCGGCCGGGGCCGAAGGTGCGCTCGTGCAGACGCTCGATCGCCTGCGCGTCGTTAGCGGTCTCGGCCAGAACGGTGAGGGACAGATCGGACATGGGACGCGGATAGCATCTGGCAGCGGCGCGGTCCATTACCCGGGCATCAAAATGGTGGCCGCGCCACTCACCGGCGCCAGGTGAGGATCGGCGGCGTGTTACCGAGAACTTCTGCAATCCTGAGCCGCGTACCCTCCGTGGTTTCCGGCGGCAGGGCATCGGCAGCGAAAAACCCGCAATCGACGATCTCGCGATTGGGTTCGGGCTTGCGATCCCAGCGGAAGTCCCTCACGACATAGGCCGCGACATGATCGCGGCGCGAAACGTGACTGTTGAGAAAAATCCCGTGCAAACGCGGCTCGCCCACGAGTTCGATCTGGCCCTCCTCCATCAGTTCGCGGTGCAGGGCGATCCGAAACGTCTCGCCGACCTCGACACCGCCACCCGGCAGATGCCAGCCCGCCACATAACTGTGCTTGACCAGAAACACCCGGTTGTCACCGTCCAGCACGATGCCGCGAACGCCGAGCGTCATGCCGCGCGCAAAACGCCAGTACAGGTGAAAAATACGGCGCAGCACGGGCTCGAAACCGCGGCGCAGACCTTGCAGACTCATGGATCGTTTCCAAAGCACGTTGATTTCACGATTGCCGGCTCAAGATTCCTTGCATCATAGCGGCCCTCTTGCCAAAATTTGAGAACATTTCGGGACACGAGGCAGTAGTGAAACAATTTACGGATTTGACGGAGCGCGAGATTCTGGCGCTCGCGATCTCGAACGAGGAAGAGGATAGCCGCATCTATCACGGATTCGCCGAAGGGCTGGCCGATCAGTTCCCGGCCTCCGCTTCCGTCCTGTCCGGCATGGCGGAAGAGGAAGTTCACCACCGAAGCAGGCTGTTCGATCTTTATCGCGAAAAATTCGGCGACTATCTGCCGCTGATCCGCCGTCATGACGTCAAGGGTTTCATCAAGCGCAAGCCGTTGTGGCTGACGCGGCCGCTGCATCTCGAAGACGTTCGCAAATACGTCATCGGCATGGAGAAGGAAGCCGCGCGTTTCTATCGCAAGGCCGCCGAGACCACGCGCGACGCGTCGATCCGCGAATTGCTGATCGGCCTCGCCGAGGAGGAAGACAAACACGATTCGCTGGCCGAACAGCTCACCGAAAAATACCTGACGACAGACGCACGAGCCGGCGAAGCCGACAGCGAGCGCCGCGCCTTCATCCTGCAATACGTGCAGCCGGGTCTGGTCGGCCTGATGGACGGCTCGGTCTCGACGCTGGCACCGCTGTTCGCCGCCGCCTTCGCGACTCACAAGCCGTTCGAGACATTTCTGGTGGGCCTCGCCGCCTCGGTCGGCGCCGGCATTTCCATGGGATTTGCGGAAGCCCTGTCGGACGACGGTACGCTCAGCGGACGCGGTTCGCCGTGGATCCGCGGTGGGGTCTGCGGGCTGATGACGGCGATCGGCGGCCTCGGCCACACCCTGCCCTATCTGATTCCGGATTTTTATGTGGCCACCATGCTCGCGGTCGCCGTCGTCATCGTCGAACTCGGCGTGATCTCCTGGGTTCGCCACCGCTTCATGGATACGGCATGGTTGCAGGCAACGTTCCAGATCGCGGTCGGCGGCGCGCTGGTGTTCCTCGCCGGAATTTTGATCGGCAATGCCTGATGACGACGTTCACGCTCGCGCATCTGTCCGATCCGCATCTCGCGCCGCTGCCGAAGCCGCGGCTTCATGAACTCGCAGGCAAGCGCGCCCTCGGTTATCTCAACTGGAAACGCAACCGCCACGCGATCCATCGCCGCGACGTGCTCGACGCCATCGTTGCGGATGTCAGGGCACAGTCGCCCGATCACATCGCGGTCACCGGCGATCTCGTCAATCTCGCGCTTCCGGACGAGTTTACGCGGGCCCGCGTGTGGCTGGACAGCGTCGGGTTGCCAAACGATGTTACCGTCATTCCCGGCAATCACGACGCCTATGTCGCATCCGCACGACACCGCATCGCCGAGTGGCTCGATTTTTCGCGCGGCGATACCGCCGACGCCGCTGCAGTACCCACCTTTCCCTTCGTGCGCCGCAGAGGGCCACTGACGCTGATCGGCGTGTCCTCAGCGGTACCGACGGCGCCGTTCATGGCGACCGGCACACTCGGGCCTGAACAGCTTGACGCACTTGACCGCACATTGTCACAACTCGCGGACGATGCCGGATTTCGCGTGCTGCTGATCCATCATCCGCTGACCTCGGCGTCATCCTACAAGCGGCTGACGGACGCGGACGCGCTGCTGGCGCTCATCAAGCGGCATCGCATCGATCTCATCCTGCACGGGCACGATCACATTCATTCCACCATGTGGTTCGAGGGGCCGCACGGCCGTGTTCCAGCGGTGGGCGTGCCGTCCGCATCGGCAATGGCGCACGGACATTATCCGGCGGCCGCCTACAATCTGTTTTCGATCACGCGCGACGGCGACGGCTGGCACTGCGAGCAGCGGGTGCGTGGTTTTGGCGATGACACGAGGATCGAGGAATTACAGCGGATTCAATTGATCTAAGGACGGTGATTATTAACTGCCGCGTCACAAACTCCGCAGCGCCGCGAACAGCGCGAACCCGAACAGCGCGGCGACGCCGACGATGAATCCGAACGCGAAGGTCCAGAACCCGCCGCTGCGACGCGGCTTCTCGGCAGCTTCCGGCTCTGGCAGCGGCGTTGCCACCAGCGCATGCTCGCGTTCGATCATACGGCGGGCAACGTAATCCGTAACCGCATTGACGATCGCGGCGGTGTCATGGGATTCCGCGAGCACGATTCGGCCAAAGCGAGTGTCCTGCACGAAACGATAAAGGCGCTTGTCGCGGCCCATCAGGACGTGCGCGACCACATCGATCCACAATCGCGGCGTATCGCCCTGGCTGATGCCGCGATCGAACAGGTCGACCTGATCTGGCACCTGAGCGAACAGCGGATCGAGCGCTTCGTTGAGAATTTCGAGCCGCGCCACTTCGGCATCGCGCAGATCGACCACCACACCGGTGCGATCGGCGGCCTCGATCCGCGCCTGACGCAAGGCATCGCGCAATCGCATCGGCTTCACATCGCGCGCCAAACCCGTTCCCATACTCTGTGCGTCCGACATCAGCTCACTGCCCTTCCTGCGGCGGTCCGGCCGCCGTTAACCTAGCAGTAACCCTGTTCCGAGCAAAGGCCCTTGTTTTCCAAAGGCTTATAATGTGCCTGCGAGCGATTCCGGGGGATCCCGGTGCGAATCCGGGAGGTTAAGATTCGGTCCGCCAAACGAAACCGGCCCCACCCGGAAAACCCGATGGGGCCGCCCATCTCCTTGGACGCTTCTTTTCAAGACTGGTCTAAAACTCCGAGCACTCAGCCGACGGCGCGGCGGGGCTCCTCGACGATGGAGAAGCGGACCCCGGCGCGATGCCGGTTCTGTTCCGAAACCGAACGCCAGGCATCTTCTGCATCACCGCGTGTGTTGAAAGGACCCTGTACCTCGGCTGTCCCATGCACGAGCTTGTGGAAATTCATGGAGCCGAATTCGCCGCCAATCACCCAATAATTAGTTCCGTGCATGATGACCTCCTGTGTTCGTCGCTTGAGTTGCGTCTCGCCCCGTCACCGGGGCGAGACTGTTGTTAAAAGCTCAGCTCGCCACGCGGCTCGGCTCTTCCACGATGGAGAAGCGCACGCCCGCCTTGTGCCGGTTCTCTTCCGAGACCGCCTTCCAGGCGTCCTCGGCTTCCTTCCGCGTCTTGAACGGACCCTGCACCTGGGCCGAGCCTTCCACCAGCTTGTGGAAGTTCATCGATCCGAACTCGCCGCCAATCACCCAGAAATTACTGCCGGCCATGAGAGCCTCCTGCTGTTACCGTTAGCCGAACTGGTTCATCGTATTGTGAGCACCACCCGCCTTCAGGGCGGCCTCACCGGCGAAGTATTCCTTGTGATCGTCGCCGATATCAGAGCCCGCCATGTTCTGATGCTTCGCGCAGGCAATGCCTTGACGGATTTCCTGGCGCTGAACATTCTTCACATAGCCCAGCATGCCCTGCTCGCCGAAGTATTCCCTTGCGAGATTATCGGTCGAAAGAGCTGCCGTGTGATAGGTCGGCAACGTGATGAGGTGATGGAAGATGCCGGCGCGCTTGGCCGAATCCGCCTGGAAGGTGCGGATCAGTTCGTCGGCTTCCTTCGCTAGCGGGGTGTCGTCATATTCCGCCTTCATCAGCTCGGCGCGGTTGTACTTGCTGACATCCTTGCCGGCCTTCTTCATCTCGTCGAACACCTGCCAGCGGAAGTTGAGCGTCCAGTTGAACGACGGTGAGTTGTTGTAAGCCAGCTTCGCGTTCGGGATCACCTCGCGAATCCGATCGACCATGCCGGCGATCTGTTCGATATTCGGCTTCTCAGTCTCGATCCACAGCAGGTCAGAACCGTTCTGCAGCGAGGTGATGCAGTCGAGCACGCAGCGGTCCTGGCCTGTGCCTGCGCGGAACTGGTAGAGATTGCTCGCGAGGCGCTTGGGACGCAGCAGCTTGCCGTTGCGGCTGATGATAACGTCGCCGTTGCCGATCTTCGACGCATTGACTTCTTCGCAATCGAGGAAGCTGTTGTACTGATCGCCGAGGTCGCCCGGCTTGTGGCTGACAGCGATCTGTTGCGTGAGACCGGCGCCGAGCGAGTCGGTGCGGGTCACGATGATGCCGTCGTCCACGCCGAGTTCGAGGAAGGCGTGGCGGCAGGCGCGGATCTTCGCGATGAAGACCTCGTGCGGCACCGTCACCTTGCCGTCCTGATGGCCGCACTGCTTTTCGTCCGATACCTGGTTTTCGATCTGCAGGGCGCAAGCACCGGCTTCGATCATCTTCTTGGCGAGAAGATAGGTCGCCTCGGCATTGCCGAAGCCGGCGTCGATGTCAGCGATAACCGGCACGACATGGGTCTGAAAATGATCGATCTTCCCGATCAGGTCGGCTTCCTTCGCCTTGTCGCCAGCCTTGCGGGCCGCGTCGAGGTTGCGGAAAATGTCGTTGAGCTCACGGGAGTCCGCCTGACGCAGGAAGGTGTAGAGTTCTTCAATCAGCGCCGGCACCGATGTCTTCTCATGCATCGACTGATCGGGCAGCGGTCCGAACTCGGAGCGCAGTGCTGCGATCATCCAGCCCGAAAGATAGAGATAGCGGCGGTCGGTCTTGCCGCCAAAATGCTTCTTCACCGAAATCAGCTTCTGCTGGGCGATGAAGCCGTGCCAGCAACCGAGCGACTGGGTGTATTTCGTGCTGTCGGCATCATAGGCCGCCATATCGGCGCGCATCAGCGCGGCCGTGTAGCGCGCGACATCGAGGCCGGTCTTGAAGCGGTTCTGCAAGCGCATGCGGGCCACGGCCTCGGCATTCACGCCATTCCACGTGTCCTTGTCCTTGAGCAGTGCTTCGGCCGCTTCGATTTGGCTTTGATAGGAAGCCGGCTCCTGGATGGCCAGATCGCTGATCCCGCGTGGCTGGAAATTCATGTTCGTGATCCCTTCGGTGACGATAAATCCGCATTGCTGTATCGACATTCGTGACAGTGCGCTGCGAAACGTACCGAGAGCTAAACGCCTAAAAGCCTATTTCGTATAGTCTACTTGCATTTGAATGGTGATGTGATGTAACATATGTACATGTCATAGATGTAATATTGTAAATTTTGTAAAAATTACACCTATGACATGGCATTGCTCTCCAAATCCGTGGTTGCGCGCGAAATGATGCGGCAAACCCGAGGCAACGCGAATCCGTTACGGCGGATCCAAGGCAGGCATCTAGGCAGACGTCCCGCAGGGCGTCGCGCGCACCGGCACGACGCGAAAGGCGAACCATGGCAACCGACTCGGGTAAAAAACTCTTCGTCGGCCCGCGCTTCCGGCGCATCCGCCAGCAACTCGGATTGTCACAGACCCAGATCGCGGAGGGGCTGGGCATCTCGCCGAGTTACATCAACCTGATCGAACGCAATCAGCGACCGGTCACCGCGCAGATTCTTCTTCGCCTCGCGGAGACCTACGATCTCGACCTGCGCGATCTCGCCACCGCCGACGAGGACCGCTTCTTCGCCGAACTGAACGAGATTTTTTCCGATCCACTGTTTCGCCAGATCGATTTGCCGAAGCAGGAGTTGCGCGACCTCGCCGAGCTCTGCCCCGGCGTGACGCATTCGTTGCAACGGCTCTATGCCGCCTACACCGAAGCGCGGCGCGGCGAGACGCTTGCGGCAGCGCAGATGGCAGACCGTGACGAGGGTAGCGGTCCGCGCTTCGAGGCCAATCCGATCGAACGCGTGCGCGACCTGATCGAGGCCAACCGAAATTATTTTCCCGAACTCGAACAGGTGGCGGAAAGCCTGCGCGACGAAATCAACGTGCCGGCGCAGGATCTGTTCGCGGCGCTCAGTGACCGCCTGCGTGAAAAACATTCGATCCAGACCCGCATCATGCCGGTCGACGTGATGCGCGAAACGCTGCGCCGCTTCGATCGTCATCGCCGGCAATTGCTGATCTCCGAACTGGTGGACGCGCCCGGCCGCGCCTTTCAGCTCGCGTTCCAGATCGGCCTTGCCGAATGCACGCCCGCATTTGAGGCGATCATCAGCCGCGCCGGGCCACTCGACGACACGCCGCGACGGCTCTATCGCATCACGCTCGCGAATTATTTCGCCGGCTGCGTGCTGATGCCCTATCAGGCGTTTCACTCGGCCGCGGAAACGCTGGGCTACGACATCAATGTGCTGGCGCAGCGCTTCAACACCGGTTTTGAGCAGGTGTGCCATCGCCTGACCACGTTGCAGCGGCCGAACGCGCGCGGCGTGCCGTTCTTCATGCTGCGCGTCGACAATGCGGGCAACGTCTCGAAGCGTTTTTCATCCGGCACATTCCCGTTCTCGAAATTCGGCGGCACCTGTCCCTTGTGGAACGTGCATTCCACCTTCGACACGCCGGATCGTCTCTTGAGGCAGGTGATCGAGCTGCCGGACGGCAGCCGCTATTTCTCGCTGGCACAGATGGTGCGCCGCCCCGTCGCGCCGCATCCGCAGCCGCAGCCGCGTTTCGCCATCGGTCTTGGCTGCGAAATCCGCCATGCCTCAAAGCTGGTGTATGCCTCGGGCATGGATCTGGAAAAAGCCGAGGGCACGCCGATCGGCGTCAACTGCCGCCTCTGCGAACGCGAAAACTGCGCGCAGCGCGCCGAACCGCCGATCACCCGCACGCTGATTCTGGACGAGAACACCCGGCGGGTAAGCAGCTTTGCGTTCAGCAATGCGAGAGAGGTGTGAAGAGAGTATTCGCAAACTGTCGTTATGAATTCGCTCGTTTTGCTACACACTCAGACTCAAGACAGACATGGCGTGATGTCCGAAAAGGGCCAGAAGCCAACTCACGTTAGATAGACGATCAGCCGCCAAACCCATCATGGAACTGGTCACAGAGCGGCACTTGGCGCGGCTTGTTCGCCGCCGATCGACGAGCGCAAAACTTCAGCGCAGTGTTCAAATGACCGCGGCAATTGATCCAAGCGGCACATCAAGCCGGTAAACAAAGCCGGATGGTTCGTAGGTGAGGTCTACTTGACCATTCAGTTGCTGACCCAACGACCTCATCATCCGGGTGCCAAAGCTGCGCCGGGTCGGAATAACGACTGGGGGACCTCCGCTCTCGATCCAAACGAGATGAAGCCTTTTTTTAGCTTCGTCAATCGTCCACGCGACTTCTACGCGGCCGGACGGAACAGAGAGCGCGCCAAATTTCGTTGTGTTAGTACAAAGCTCGTTAAACGTCATTGCCAGCGCGATGACGGCGCCGGAAGTAATTCTGATATCCGGCCCATTGAAGTGGAACCGCCTTGCCTCTTGGCTGTCATAGGGCGCCGTCGCACTGCTGAAGGTGTGCGTAAGACTAGCGCTGGCCCAGCTAACTTGCATCAGCAAGTCATGGGCTCGCCCCAACGCATCGAGGCGCCCCTCCATAGCTTTTTGACCGGCCTCGATACTGGGCGCCGCCCGGAAACTCTGGGAGGCGATGGCGCTTACTGTCGCGAGCGTGTTCTTGATGCGATGATGCAGTTCGCCGAGGATCAGCTTTTGTAACTTATCGGCGGCTTCTCGCTCCTTGGCGTCGATGCCGGCCTGAACGAGTAAGGTTTCGGCATCGATGCCTGCTTGTTCCAGCAGTAGGCGAAGACTTTCGTTCTGCGCTGACAAGACAACTTCTTGCGCGGAACGTGGCAACAACACAACGCCCGATGCCGCGGTCTGTATCGGCTCGTTTCGCGGCAGTGTCGACGCGTCGGAAACAATCCTAAGCGCGCCGTCGCCCACCATCTCTTGCAGTTCGCTTATCATTTGCTCGACCCCCAGCGGCTTG
Organism: Pseudomonadota bacterium; assembly: GCA_041691515.1. Lineage (GTDB taxonomy): Bacteria > Pseudomonadota > Alphaproteobacteria > Rhizobiales > Xanthobacteraceae > Nitrobacter. The sequence goes on from JBEPUM010000005.1 coordinate 41,826, forward strand.
CCAAAGAACCGACTATCCGGCGGCCTTTCCATCAGAGACGGCCTTACTTGACCAGAAACCAAGATAATCTTTATTGAGGGCCAACGGTCGTGCACAGCATGCGCGAGTTTCAAGCCGTCAATGCTGCCGGGCATTTGAATGTCAGTAAGTAGAAGCGAAATATCTGAGCGGGATTCCAGGATTGCGATGGCTTGGTCGGCGTTGACTGCTTCAACTGGGTTGAAGCCTGCGTCTTCAACAATATCGACAGCGCGCATGCGCAATATCATCTCGTCTTCCACAACAAGAACGTTCGGCAAGAGCATTGGGTCGATGGACATGGATGGTCCTCACCTCTCACCAGACCGCCGATCGTGGATCGGCGAGGGAAATTGCCGTAAAGGATGGAAATCCCGATAGCGCACGAACTTGGTGCCAGCGCAGCATTGTTGTCAGTGCTGCGCCTTTCGATGGCTAATAGCGAGATAATTCGCTCAGTTGGGAGAAGTGAGCAAAGTTCCGATGGTTAGGCGCGCTGCGGCGGGCGGGCAGATTCTCTAGCCCGCGAAGTCCGCTATGGGTCAAAAACGGTCCTGACGAGTTCGAAGTCCGACTTCACTCATGCGGGGCTGGATGGATTTCAATCGCGGCTTCAGCCTTCCATGCGCCGATGCGAAATCATCGGTTTGGCGATGCGACGGTGGTGTCTGCTGATGGCACGAAGGAACCTGCCGTGATCAGAACAATCGCAAAGGTTTCTGTGACCGCACTAACAACATCGTTGCAAGTTCGCGACAAAATTGGCTTTTGCCAATTTCGTCGCAGAGTGAGGCAATGCGGCGCGAAGGACGGCCAACCACGAGAGCAACGACTTTATAAACCTCCCGCGCTCGCACCAAGAAGTAGCTCCTCCAGTTGCCTGAACTGCTCGTCCCACCCGCTCGTGGCACCGGAGGCCATTGCCTCGTCGAGGGCTTCCTTCGAGGGATAGAGCTCGTGAATGGTGACCAGCGTCGCGTCATTCTTTTCCTCGAAGGTCACCGTGGTGACGGCTCCTGCGTCGCCGCCTTCGTCATTGGTCCAGACGATGCGCTCGGGCGGTGTCACGTCGA